>REEU01000122.1 GCA_007694905.1 Gammaproteobacteria bacterium
GGGTCTCGCCCGAGCACAGGCCGACCTTCTCCTCCAGGGTCATGCGACCGATCAGACTGTCCCACTCGCCGTCCATGCGTCCCCCAACGCCGCTCTAGTTCCGTCGCCCGATGGCTCACCGAGCCTTGTCAGACGGCGACCCCTGCAGCGTACCACCACCGGCGGCACGGGCGCTGCGAGCGCGCTGGTCGGCTTCGCTCAACGTATCGAGTTCGTGGGACACCGCGTCCGGGCTCTTCGTGAACCTGGCCAGCATCTGATAGAAGGCCGGCACCACGCCGAGGGTGAGGAAGGTGGCGAAGAGCACGCCGGAGAACACCACCACGCCGATGGCCTCGCGGCTCGCCGCACCGGCGCCGCCGCCGAAGATAAGGGGCGTCACGCCGACCGCCGTGGAGATGGCGGTCATGACGATGGGCCGCAGGCGCAGGCGCGCCGCTTCGCGGATGGCCTCCTCGATGGTCCGGCCGGCGTCCCGGAGCTGGTTCGCGAACTCGACGATGAGGATGCCGTTCTTGGCCGCAAGTCCCACCATCATGACAATGCCGATCTGGCTGTAAACGTTGAGGGTCGCGCCCGTCAGGAACAGGCCAAGCAGCGCCCCCGCCACGGCCAACGGCACGGTGGCCATGATGATGATCGGATGGACGAAACTCTCGAACTGGGCGGCGAGAACGAGAAAGACGATCAGCAGTGCGAGTCCGAAGGTGACGAGCATCCCCGTGCTGGCGTCCATGAACTCGCGGGACTGACCCTTGTAGTCGATGCGCGCCATGGCAGGCAGTTCCTCGGCCGCAATGCTCTCCATGTAGGCCAGCGCTTCGCCCAGCGTATATCCAGGTGCCAGGTTGGCCGAAATGGTGATCGCCCGCAGCCGATTGAAGCGGTTCAGGGACCCCGCGTCGCCGCGCTCACTGAACGTGACCAGGGACGACAGTGGCACCAGCTCCCCGCTGCTGTCGGAACGGACGTAGATGTTGTTGATGTCCTGGGGCGTGGAGCGATCGGCTCGATCCGCCTGCAGCACCACGTCGTACTCCTCGCCGCGATCGATGTACGTGGTCACGCGCCGGGAGCCGAGCATGGTCTCCAGCGTGCGACCCACGGCGGAAATGGACACGCCCAGATCCGCGGCCCGGTCCCGGTCCACCTCGACGATGAGCTGCGGTTTGACTTCCTTGTAGTCGGAGTCCAGGTTCAGCAGGCGCTCGTTCTCGCTTGCGCGCTCCATGACGCGGTCACGCCAGTCCGCGAGCTGCTCGTAGGTGTCGCCGCCGATGACGAACTGAAGCTCGGTCGAGAACCCGCGCTGGCCGAGGCCACCAGGCTGAATGGGAAACGCACGCACGCCGGAAATCTGACTGAAGCGGCCGAACATCTCGCCGATGATTTCGCTGGCGGAGCGGTCGCGATTGCCCCAGGTCTCCAGCGACACGATGGCGATACCGTTGTTGACGTCGGCGCCCGAGCCGAAGCGCGGAACGCTGGTGAGCACCCGGAAGGCCTCACCGCGCTCGATCAGCTCCAGCAGTGGCGCCTCGACCTCGCGCATGTAGCGCTGGGAATACTCGAAGCTGGCGCCCTCAGGTCCATTCATCAGGACGAAGAAGCTGGAACGATCCTCCTGCGGTGCGTACTCGGTGGGCACCAAGCGGAACAGCTGGCTCCCGGCCAGCACCACCAGCGCCAACATGACGATCACTGTGGACGGATGCTTCAGTAGCCAGTCCAGCGAGCGCGAGTAGTGATCCGCGAAGAAGTTGAACGTGTTGTCCACGAAGCGGGTGATGCCTGCTCGACCGGTATCGGCCGATAGCAGTTTCGACGCCATCATGGGCGTGAGCGTGAGGGCGACGACGCTGGAGAAGACCACGGCTCCGGCCAGAGCGAGCGCGAACTCGGAGAACAGGCGACCGAGGTTGCCTTCCATGAAGGCGATGGGCACGAACACCGCCACCAGTACGGCCGTGGTGGCGATGACCGCAAAGCCCACCTGCCGCGCCCCCTTGTAGGCGGCGAGCAGCGGCGGCTCGCCCTTCTCGACGCGGCGATAGATGTTCTCGAGAACCACGATGGCGTCGTCCACCACCAGACCGATGGCGAGCACCAGGGCCAGCAGGGTCAGCAGATTGACGGAGAAATCCATGGCGTAGAGGAAGATGAAGGCTGCGGTGAGCGACACCGGAACGGTCAGCGCCGGAATGATCATGGCGCGCATGCTGCCGAGGAACAGGTAGATCACCAGGATCACGAGGCCCGTGGCGATGAGCAGGGTGCGGTAGACTTCGAAGATCGCGCTTTCGATGTAGATGGAGGCGTCGTAGCCGTAGACGATGTCCATACCTTCCGGCAGGCCCCCGCGAATCGTCTCCAGTTCCGCCTTCACTGCGTTCGCCGTGTCCAGCACGTTGGCCACGGCCTGGGCCGCGATGCCGAGCCCGACCGTGGCGTCGGCATTCGCCCGCAGTTCGCTGCGTTCATTCTCCGGGCCCACTTCCACCCGCGCCACGTCGCCGAGCCGGACCAGATAGCCGTCGTCGCCGCGGCGCAGCACCAGCTGACGGAAATCGTCGGCCTGGGCGTAGCTGCGCAGCACCCGGACCGTGAATTCCCGCTCCCTGGATTCCACCCTGCCCGCCGGCAGCTCCAGATTCTCGCGTCGCAGCGCCGCCTCCACATCGGCGGAGGTCAGGCCGCGGGCGGCCAGGGCCTCACGGTCCAGCCACACCCGCATGGCGAAGCGACGCTCGCCGCCGATGTTCACCCGGGCCACGCCCTGCACCATGGCGAGCCGGTCCTGGATGAAGCGACTGGCGTAGTCCGACAACTGCAGCTGGTTCATCCGATCGCTGGATAGCGACACCCACATGATCTGCTGGGTGTTGGTGTCGGCCTTGGCGATCTGCGGCGGGTCGGCCTCGTCGGGGAGCTGGTTCATCACCCGGGAGACACGGTCGCGAATGTCGTTGGCCGCCGAGTCGACATCACGGCCGACGTCGAACTCGACGGTGATGTTGGAGATGCCGTCCCGGCTCTCCGAGGAGACCGTGCGGATACCCTCGACCCCAGCGATGGAATTCTCGAGCAGCTGCGTGATGCGGGTCTCCACCACCTGGGCAGACGCGCCGAGGTAGAAGGTCTGCACGGAGACGACGGGCGGGTTGATGTCCGGATATTCGCGCAGCGGCAGGCGGTCGAAAGAGAGGATGCCGAAGGCGATCAGAATCATGCTCAGGACGGCGGCGAAGACCGGACGCCGTACTGAAATGTCGGAAAGGATCATCCGCCGACCTCCGTATCCGCGTTCGCCGACCGATCGGGCAGCAGAGCCAGGGTATCGATTTCGCGCTGCACCCTCACCTCACTGCCGGACCGCAGCCGCAAGCCGCCCTCGGCCACCACGACATCGCCCGCACTGAGACCGGAGGTGATCTCCGCGACGCCCGGCAAGCGGCTGCCCACGGTCACCCGCACCAGCTCCGCGTGGCCATCGCGAATGCGGAATACGAACTGATCGTCGCCTCGGGGGCTGAGCGCCGATTCCGGAACCATCAGGCCGGTGCGCTCGTCGCGGACGAGATCCACGAGCATGAGCATGCCCGGGCGCAGCTGCCGCGCATCGTTGGGGATCTCGGCGCGGATGGCCACGGACCGGGTCAGTGGATCCACTCTGGGGCTGATCTGAATGACCTTGCCCTCGAACACCTGATCCGGCCACGCTGCAGTGCGTCCGCGAATGGACGCACCTTCGTGGAGCACGGAGAGAAAGCCTTCCGGGACGGAAAAATCGAGCTTGATGGGCTGCACGTCGTCCAGGGTCGTGATCATGGTACCCGAGGCAATACGGGCCCCCGGGCTCACCTGCCGCAGGCCGAGCTGCCCCGCGAACGGGGCACGGATCTCGCGCTCTTCGAGCCGCGCACGGATCGCTCCAACCCGCGCCTCGGACGCCTCCAGACGTGCCTTCTGCTCGTCCCGCTGAGACAGCGCCGCGGAGTTCGTGGCCACCAGCCGGTCGAGTCGCTCGAACTGTTGCCGCTGATCCGACAGGTTCGCCAGCGCCTCGGCGAGCTGCGCGCGTTCCTCGGCGGAGTTCATCACCACAAGCAGTTGACCGGCTTCCACCTGCTCGCCTTCCCGGAACAGGATGCGCTCGATGCGATCGGAGATGTTGGCGGTGATCTCGATGGATTCGTTGGCGCGTGTGGACCCCACCGCCTGCAGGGTGTCCACAAACGGTGCGGTCACGACCTCTGAGGTCACCACCGGCACGGGGCCTCCGCCGCCGCGCCCTCCACCACCCTGGTTGCCGTCCTCCTGCAGCCGCCACAGCACCGCCACAGTCAGCGCGATCAGTACTGCGCCGAGCAGGATCGAGATCACGTGCTGTTCGAGGAACTGCTTCATGGACAGACGCTCAGAAAAAGAGGGAAGCGCTTTGAAAAGCAAAAATCATGCACGACGCGGGGATCTGGCCACTTAGACCGTTCCGGCAGGAGAGCGCCGGTGCCCGCGGTCGGGGCTCAAATTGTGCAGTGCGGTGAACAGGATTGCCAGTGGCGCTCGTCGGGTGCGCCGCGGGCCGGTACGACTGCGCTACACTGCGCCGAGCGGGCAACAGTCACTAGAGGTCGCGCGGTGTCCACGCCCGAGAACCTGATCATCAAGGTCCAGCACGCCATCGAGGATATTCCGGCTAACGCCTGGGACGCTTGTGCGTGTCCGCCTGGCGCGCCACGCAACCCTTTCCTCAGCCACGCTTTCCTGCTCGCCGCAGAAGCCAGCGGGTCAGCCGTCGCCGAGCGCGGCTGGCAGGCTTCTCACGTCTGCCTGGAGGACGGAGCCGGCACGCTGCTGGCCGTGGCGCCGGCCTACATCAAGGCCCATTCCATGGGGGAGTACGTCTTCGACCACGCCTGGGCGGATGCCTTCGCCCGTGCCGGCGGCCGCTACTATCCCAAGCTCCTGAGCGCGGTGCCGTTCACGCCGGCCACGGGCCCGCGTCTGCTGACCCGGGCCGGCGGCGACGCGGGCGTGATCCTGCGCGACCAGCTGCTTGCGGGCTGCATCGAGGCTGCGAGCCAGCTTGAGGTGTCGTCGCTGCATTTCAACTTCCTCACCCGGCCCGAGTGGGAGCGTCTCGGTGAGCTCGGGCTGCTGCAGCGCATGGACCAGCAGTTCCACTGGCAGAACGATGGTTACCGCAGCTTCGATGATTTCCTGGCGGCGCTGGCCTCGAAGAAGCGCAAGAATCTGAAGCGGGAACGGCGGGAGGCGCTGGAGAACGGCATCAGCATCGAATGGATCACGGGCTCCGATCTCACCGAATCCCACTGGGACGCGTTCTACGAATTCTACGTCGACACCGGTTCGCGCAAGTGGGGCCGGCCCTACCTGACTCGGGAATTCTTCAGCCGCATCAGCGCCACCATGGCGGACGAGATCCTGCTGATCATGTGTCGCCGCGCCGGCCGCTATATCGCCGGCGCACTCAACTTCATCGGCTCCGACACCCTGTTCGGACGCAACTGGGGCTGCGTCGAGGACCATCGTTTTCTGCACTTCGAGGCCTGCTACTACCAGGCGATCGAGTTCGCCATCAGCCGAGGGCTCGAGCGCGTGGAAGCCGGCGCCCAGGGCGCCCACAAGGTGGCGCGCGGCTATCTCCCCGCAGCCACCTACAGCACCCACTGGATCGCTCATCCAGGCCTGAGGGACGCGGTGGCCGATTACCTGGAACGGGAGCGCAACTGGGTCAGCCAGGACATCGCCGCGGTAAACGAACTCAGCCCCTTCCGCCGCACGCAGTAGCCACCGCGACGCGAAGCCCGCCACGAACCATCGTTCACGCTGTCGCGGAAGGAACAGCGACGAAACTCGCGAGGCCTCAGTGGGAGCCTACGTCCGCGAAGCGGGCGTCGCGATCGGCGGCACGCCTGAACCCGGCGGCAGTCCGCGATCGCGACGCCGCCCTGCGGGCGACGTTTGCTCCCACTGACGAATCGCAAGATTCGTGCGAAGCGCAGTGGGAGCGCACGTCCGCGGAGCGGCCGTGGCGATGGGCGTGGTGCTGGGTGCTGGGTCAGTCTGCGATCGCGGCGTCGGCTGCGCCGCCCGCCGCTTCCCACAGCTCGGCGTCGTGTCGAAACCGTTACAAAAATTCGCGGATCTCACGCAGCTTGGCCTGGATGCGCCGCTGATTCTCCGGTCCCATGCGGATCAGCTGCTTCTGGGCCGGCAGCAGGGCCTCGATCTCTTCGTCAGCGAACTCGAACATCACCGACGGCTGTCTCAGCTCGACCTCGCCGCTGACCACGGGCGTCTCGATCAATAGATCGATGGCCCTGCGCAGCCGATCCTTGACGTCCACATCCTGCAGGCCGAGCTCGCCGTAGGCCTCTTCCATGAGCGGCTCAGTCAGGCGCAGGAAGGCCACCGCCTGACTGGGCTCAAGTGCCGCGACGACGCCCGCGAGACGATCATAGCGACGGTAGCTCTGGGGATTGAGATAGGGTGTGTCGTTGCGACGCACCACCGTGAAACTCTCGCGCGGTGCGAGGAACATGACCGGATCCCGGGTCACATTACCCTCGGCGAGGTTCTCCACCACCACCACGAACTTGCGTAGCAGCTCGTCTGTGGCCAGCACCCGCTCGATGGAGCCGTCCTCGGTCAGCACCTCGGCCTGTTCGCGGACGAAGCGATCGCTCTCATTCAGGGGCGGCAGCTCGACGGGTTCCGGCTCAGGCTCAGGCTCAGGTTCCGGTTCCGGGACCGGCACCTCGACGATGGGCTCCGGAAGCGGACGGGGCGGCGGCGGCGCAGGTTCAGGGTCCGGTTCGGGCATGACCGGGACCGGCCGCGGCTCCGGGACCTCGTCCGGACCGGAGAAGAACATGAGCCCGGCGATCACCGCCAGAATAATCGCGACGATGGCGATCCAGTGACGCATGTCCATGATCAAGACTCCCAACCATCAGTACACAGCCTAGCCTACCCCTAATACCGTTGATTCACCTACCGCGGCACAGTTCCATTAGACTTCAACTTTCGCAACATGGCATCGCGAATCCCTCCGGATTCTTGCCCTCACTGACGACAACGGAGTGGCGCACATGAGCGTGGCGCACGACAACATCCGCAGCGTGGCCGACGCGCTGGGCGGTCGGGTGGCCCTGGAGTCCAAGGTCCGCATTCAAGGCTGGGTCCGGACCCGGCGCACCTCGAAAGGCGGGTTCTCGTTCATTGCCGTCAATGACGGCTCCTGCTTCGACGCCATCCAGGTGGTGGCGGACCAGTCTCTGCCGAACTACAACGAGCAGATCATCCACATCACCCCGGGCTGTGCGGTGGCCATCGAAGGCCGGCTGGTGGCCTCCGAGGGCAAGGGTCAGGACTTCGAGGTCCAGGCCGCCACGGTGGAACTGGTAGGCGATGTCGACGACCCCGAGCACTACCCCATCGCGAAGAAGCGCCATACCTTCGAGTACCTGCGCACTGTCGCGCACCTGCGACCACGCACCAACACCTTCGGCGCCATCGCCCGGGTGCGCAACTGCCTGTCCCAGGCCATCCACAGCTACTTCCACAGCCACGGCTTCGTCTGGGTCAACACCCCCATCATCACGGCCAGCGACTGCGAGGGCGCGGGCGAGCTGTTCCGGGTCAGCACGCTGGACGCGGTGAACCCGCCGCGCACAGCGGAAGGCAGCGCCGACTTCAAAGAGGATTTTTTCGGCGAAGAGGCCTACCTGACGGTGTCCGGCCAGCTGCAGGTGGAGAGTTACTGCCTTGCCCTGTCGAAGGTCTACACGTTCGGCCCCACGTTCCGGGCCGAGAATTCGAACACCAGCCGCCATCTGGCGGAATTCTGGATGGTCGAGCCCGAAGTGGCCTTCGCGGACCTGGCAGACAACGCGGCGCTGGCAGAGAACCTGCTGCGGCACCTGCTGACGCGGGTGCTGGAGGAGCAGGGCGACGACATGGCGTTCTTCAATGAACGCATCGATCCGGGCCTGATCGAGCGCCTGGAACACGTGATTGCGTCATCGTTCGAGCGTGTGCCGTATACGGAAGCCGTTCGCATCCTGGAAAATGCCGGGCGCAGCTTCGAGTTTCCGGTGGCCTGGGGCAAGGATCTGCAGAGCGAGCACGAACGCTATCTCACCGAGGAGCATGTGGGCCGGCCGGTGGTGGTCGTGGACTATCCGAAGGACATCAAGGCGTTCTACATGCGGGTCAACGACGACGACCGTACGGTGGCCGCGATGGACGTGCTGGTCCCGGGCGTCGGCGAAATCATCGGCGGCAGCCAGCGGGAGGAACGTCTGGACGTATTGGATGCCCGCCTCGCGGCCCAGGGAGTCGGCGACGAACTCTGGTGGTACCGGGACCTGCGTCGCTACGGAAGCGTGCCGCATGCCGGGTTCGGGCTGGGACTCGAACGGCTGCTGCTGTACGTCACCGGCATGGAGAACATCCGCGACGTGATCCCGTTCCCGCGGGTGCCGAAGAACGCGAGCTTCTGAGGCGTGGTTTGAAGCGGGCGGCCGGCGGCGGCAGACTTGTGAGCATGTAGGGCGAAACGAGGACAAAACCATGCCAAGGGACCTGCTGGCAACGACCCGCAATGCAACGCGACGAGCACCCATGCTCCTGGCTGGCTGCATGCTCGCCGTGGGCACGGCCTGTGGCGATGGCCGCAGCCTGGACCCGGAAGCGGACGACGCGCTGGACGAGGCACTGGAAGCGCAACAGTCTGAAGCACGTGACTATGCGGAGCGGGTCGAAGATGACCTCGCCGACCGCGACTACGACGCAGTCGCCGAGCGCATCGAAGAAGAGCGGGAACAACACCAGGCCGAACTCGAAGCGGAAATGGCCGAGCGCGAGGCGGAAATGGCCGAGCGTGCGGCAGAAGACCCGGACGACGACATGCCGTGAGCTACGTCATCACGGAACGCCACGGACAGACCTTGACGATCCGCCTGAATCGTCCCGAACGACTCAATGCGCTCGGCAGCGTAATGCGTTCGCAACTGGCTGCCGCGTTCACGGCGTTCCACGAAGACGCTGATCTCGAAGTGGCCATCCTCACCGGGAGCGGGCGCGCGTTCTGCGCCGGTGAGGACATGAAGGAGTCGCTGGAGCGCGGCAGCGCCGGCGTCGAGGATTGGGGCCGGTCAGACCCCTTCATGGACGGCCGTCTGCGCAAGCCCGTGATCGGCGCGGTGAATGGGTTCGCGATGGGCGGCGGTTTTCTCCTGCTGGAGCAGACTGACCTGCGCGTCGCCGCACGCGGTGCCGTGATCGAGGTGTCCGAAGCCAAGCGCTGGCTCCTGGGCGGCTACAATCACGGTCACCTGGCCGGCCTGCCCCACGCCGTTGCCACAGAGATGGCCCTGGGTTTCCGCTTCACGGCGGAGCGCCTCTACGAGGTCGGATTTCTCAATCGGCTGGTGGACCCTGAGACGCTGATGTCCGAAGCCATGGCCATGGCCGATCATCTCCTGAGCCTGCCGCCGGCTTCACGGGTCAACACGCTGCAGATCATGCGCGACATGCGTCCCAAGGTGGCGCCCGACATCGAGCGGCTAGCCAAAGCCCTGCGCAATCACGGCGACAAATCCGATCTGATGGAGTCCCGGCAGGCCTTCGCGGAAAAGCGCGCGCCCCGCTTCAAGGGCTGGGTCGACGCAGGTGACCGGGAACGGACGCCGACGCTGGCTTCGATCCGGGCCGCGGCGGAGGATCAGCCCGGGTCCTGACCGATGACGCCAGCCGCCAGCAGCGCGGCGATCTCGTCGTCTTCGAACCCCGCCTCGCCGAGCACCTCGCGACTGTGAGCACCGATCTCCGCCGGACCCCTGCGTACTGACACCGGCGTTTTCGAGAGCTTCATCGGCGCGCGTACGAACTCGCGTCCATCCACGTTCGCCACCATGCCACGGGCCCGTATCTGGGGATCCGCCAGCGCTTCACCTATGTCGTTGATGGGCCCGGCCGGAATACCTTCCGCCGTCAGGCGCTCGACCCAGGTCGTGGTCGGCGCCGTGACCAGTATGGCCTCGAGCCGTTCCTGCAGGGCGTCCCGGTTCTTCACCCGCGCGCCCGGCGTCGCGAGCAGGGGATCATCCTCCAGCGTGGAATCGCCGAGGACCTTACAGAATCGCTTCCACAGTCGCTGCGAGTTGACGCCGACGACGATGTGACCGTCGCCGGTGCGCAACGCTTCGTAGGGCGCGGCGAGACGATGCCGGCTGCCGCGCGGCCGGGCCACCTCACCGGTGGTCAGGTACAGGCCTGATTCCCAGACGGTATAGGCCAGGGCACTCTCCAGTAGTGAGGTTTCCACGTGCTGACCCTCGCCGGTCTGGTGACGATGGTGCACGGCAGCGAGGATGGCCAGGGCGCCGAACGTGCCGGCGTTGAGATCCGACAGGGGCACCCCGGCAGCAACCGGTTCCTCGCTGTCAGGCGGGCCCGTGAAGCTCATGATGCCGCTCATGGCCTGAGCCACCAGATCGAGTCCACCGCGATCACGGTAGGGCCCGTCGCGGCCGAAGCCCGTCACGGAGCAGTAGATGAGCCCGGGATTCACCTCGGCGAGGTCATCGTAGCCGAGCCCCATACGCTCCAGCGCGCCGGCCCGGTAGTTCTCCACGAAGATGTCCGCATCAATGGCAAGCCGCCTGACCACATCGGCGCCCTGCGCCGTCGCCAGATCGATGGCCAGGGCCCGCTTGTTGCGGTTGACGAAGTCGTAGGCGCGGAAGGCGGTGCGCCCTGAACGCGTGATCTCGCCGCCCAGGGGCTCGATCTTGATCACGTCGGCGCCCAGATCCGCCAGCAGCAGCGAGCACCAGGCCCCTGCCATCACGTGGGTGCAGTCCAGCACCCGAAGTCCCGCCAGCGGCGACATGTCCTCTCCCTCATGCAGCATCGACTGCATTCCAGCCTCCGCCAGCCACGACCCGAATTCAACTGGCGCCGTCCGCGCTCGCTGCGTCGCCTTCGGCGCCTGCAGTCTCCCACAGCGCCTCGCTCTGACTTTGTGGGAGCGCCCAGGCCGCCGCAGGCGGACGGGCCGAGCTTTCCGGCGCAACGCTCGCGTTCGCGTCAGTCCGCGATCGGAGCGCAGCTGCGCTGCACTCTCTCCCACTGACACAACGCAAGAATCTGGCGACGACGCAGTGGGCGCAATTCGCCGGGAGCGAATTGCGTCGCACGCAGTGCGCCCCGCAGGGGTGCGCGCCAGGGATGGCGCGCAACAGAGCGTGCCCGCTTTCCGGGCGCGCCGATCAGCGTGGCGCCGAGGGTTTGGATCAGTCGGCGACCGCGGTTGCACCGCCGGGGGTCGGGGCCGATGATGCGCGACTCGGCGCGACGGGCCCCAGCGACAGGCACAACGCATTGCCACCGACATCCGACACCTCCCCCAAAAACTGGCGCATCCTGCTCCGGCTTGCGCCCTGGCTACGCGGACAGCGACTGCTGATCGGCTTCGCGCTGGTCGCGTTCGCTGCCTCCAGGCTGCTGGAGGCGGCCATCCCTCTGTTCCTGCGCGAGGTGATCGACCGCATCGACGTCGGCAATCCGGCCCTGGCCGGACCGGTCCTCGGCATCGTCGCCTGCGTCCTGGCCCGTCTGGTGGTGGTCACCAGCGCCCGCATCAGCATCCGCCAGGCCGGCATCAATCTCGTGTTCACCCTGCGCCAGAACCTGTTCGACCGCCTCCAGAGTCAGGGCGCAACGTTCTTCACCCGCCATACGGTGGGCGACATGATGACCCGGGCCGTGAGCGATCTCGGTCTGCTGCGGCGGCTGGTGAGCATGGGCACCATCATGGTGGTGGTGATGCTCTACGCCACGCTCATCGGCTTTGCGGCCATGTTCTACCTGGCACCTTCACTGGCCTGGATGGTGGCTCCGCCGCTGCCCTTCATCGCCTGGTACGCATCCCGCGCCGCGAAGCGCATGAATTCCAGCTCCCGTCGCACCCAGGAGCGGCTCGGCGAACTCACTGAGCGCACCCAGGAACGCTTCGGCGGCATCCGCACCCTTCAGGCCATGGCCAGGGAAGACGCGGAGATCGTCCGGTTCCAGGACGACAATGCCGCCTATGCGGATGCGTTCCGGGAGCAGGCCCGGGTGTCCTCGGCCATGACCTCGGTGATGCCGACGCTGGCAGCGATCGCCACCCTGACCGTCATCGGCTACGGCGGCCACCTGGTCCTCACCGAACAGATCACCAAGGGTACTTTCGTCGCCTTCTTCGCCTACGTGGGCATGGTCATCGCGCCGATGCGCACGATGGGCTTCCTGGTGAACTTGGTGCAGCGGGCCGCAGTGGCCGCCGGGCGCGTATTCGAGATCCTCGACCTGGAACCCGAGATCAGCGACCGCCCCAGCGGCCACACGCCTGAGCGCATCCGCGGCGAACTCGCCATGCGCAACCTGCACTTCATCCATCCCGGCAGCGGGCAGCCGGCGCTGACGGGCGTCGACCTCAGCATCGCGCCCGGCGAAACCATTGCCATCATGGGCCGGGTCGGCGACGGCAAATCCACCCTGCTGGCCTTATTCGCCCGCATGCTGGAGCCGCCACCGGACACGGTCCTCATCGACGGTCATCCGGTGGCGGACTGGCCGCTGGCACAACTGCGGCGGGAGGTGGCCCTGGTCCCCCAGGACGCGTTTCTGTTCGCCCAGCCCATGCAGGAAAACCTGAGCTACGACGATCCGACCCGGGAACTTGAGCCCATCCTCGGCGCCGCCGAGGCCGCCGACCTGGAGTCCACCATCGCCGGCCTGCCCCAGGGTGTGGCGACCCTCATCGGAGAACGGGGCGTCACCCTCTCCGGCGGCCAGCGCCAGCGCACCACCCTGGCCCGGGGCCTGATCCGGGCCGCGCCGGTGCTGCTGCTCGACGATTGCTTCGCCAGCGTCGACACGGACACCGAGGAGCGCATTCTCGGCCGCCTGCTGGCCGAACGTGCCGGGCACACCACGTTGATGGTCACCCACCGGGTCTCCACGGCCCGGCGCGCCGATCGCATTCTCGTACTCGAAGGCGGCCGCGTCGAAGGTTTCGGCCACCACGACGACTTGCTGCGTGCCGGCGGCTGGTACGCGGAGCTGGCACGCACGCAGCAGGACGCGGCGATCAAGGCCAACGCATCATGAGCACCGCACACGCTGCGCCACGCATGTTCGATGCGGACATCTCCGGACGGATCTTCGATCTGCGCCTGCTGAAGCGGTTGTTCGCCTGGCTGGCACCCCAGAAGCGCCGCCTGCTCATCAGCACCGTGCTCGTCATGATCACAGCCGTGCTGCAGGTGCTGCTGCCGGTGGTGCTGTCGCTGGTGGTCATCGACCACCTGCTGATGGGCACCCAGCAGTCCGGCATTCCGGACCTGGGGCTGGTTGCGTTCACGGAAGGCCTCGCGGCCACGTTTGCAGTCCACCCGCTGGTGGCCGCCTGTCTGCTCTACGGGATCATCCAGCTGGCCATCGCCGTCACCGGCCACTGGCATCGGGTCACGCTGGCAGACGCGGTGATCGACGGCCTGGCCGACCTGAGGCGGGCGGTGTTCGCCCATCTCGCCAGGTTGCCGGCGTCGTTCTGGGATCGGGTCGCCGTCGGCCGGGTCACTACCCGGGTCACCAACGACGTCGAGTCCCTCTACGATCTTCTGCGCGGACTCGGTGCGCTGGTGGGCGAGCTGGTGCCGTTCTTCGTGGCGCTGTCCATCATGCTGGCGGTGGACGCGAAGCTGACGCTGGCGCTGCTGGCGTTCGCGCCCGTTCTCGCCGGCTTCACGTTCGCCTTCCGCCTGCTCAGCCGGGAACTCTATCGCCGTGCCCGCCAGAGCCTGTCGCTGCTCAACCAGCAGCTGCAGGAGAACCTGTCTGGTCTCACCGTCGTCCAGCTGCACGGGCGCGAAGACGAGAATCTCGCCCGCTACACCGCCACCAACACCCGCCACCGCCGCAATGAGACCCGGGGCATGCGGCTGGAAACGCTGTACGGCGCCATCAACGACAGTCTCGGTTCCCTGGCGCTGGCGCTGGTGCTGTGGCTGGGGGGACTCGCGGTGTTCGAAGATGCGCTGACCCTGGGCGCGGTGGTGCTGTTCACCCGCTACATCGACATGCTGTTCTCGCCCATCGTCGCGCTGGGCGAGCAGTACAACCAGCTGTTCCGGGCCATGGCCAGCGGCGAGCGCATCTTCCAGGCCCTGGACTGGCGCGAACCGATGACGGAACCGGCAGTGCCGGCGCCGCTGCCGGCGCGCCTCGAAGGTGCCATCCGTATCGAAGGCCTGACGTTCGCGTATCCGGGCGGTGAGCCGGTGCTGGAGGACATCAGCCTGACCGTTCCCGCCGGCAGCACCCTGGCGCTGGTGGGACCCACTGGGTCTGGCAAGAGCACCCTGGTGCGCCTGTTGCCACGACTCTACGAAGTTCCAGCGGCTGCAATCTTCATCGACGACATCGACGTCAACGCGATCCCGTCCCGGGAGCTGCGCCGGCGCATCGGCATCGTGCTGCAGGACTTCCACGTGTTCTCAGGCAGCATCCTCGACAACATCACCCTGAACGATCCTGCCATCGACCGGCAGCGGGCCATCGCCGCCGCCGAGAACGTCGGCGCCAACGGTTTCATCGAGGCGCTGCCCCAGGGTTACGACACGCCGCTTGCCGAGCGGGGTCGCAACCTGTCCCAGGGCCAGCGCCAACTGCTGGCATTCGCCCGGGTGCTGGCCGCGGATCCCGAGATCCTGATTCTCGACGAGGCCACAGCCAGCATCGACCCGGAAAGCGAGCGGCTGATTCAGCAGGCGCTGACCCGTCTCACCAGTAACCGGACGTCCATCATCATCGCCCACCGCCTCGCCACCGTGACCGATGCGGACGCGGTGGCGGTGCTGGTCAACGGTCGCATCGAGGCCGCCGGTGTCCATGCCGACCTGATCGAACGCAGCCCGACTTACGCGCGCCTGCACAGCATGCAGTTCCAGGAGTTGTGACGCCGAAAGCCCCGAGCTGTCTCAGTCAATCGCTGCGGCTTCCAGCAGAACCGCAAGGGCCGGATGGTCGCTGAGGGCACGCCCGCGCCAGGCGTCACCGTCGCAGAAATCGACGCCATCGGGCCCCGCACCGGGGACACTCGCGGGCGGCTCGCCGCCACTGATCACATCCAGCCGGACCGCATCGCCGTTGCGGATCAGGATGAAATCCCGCTGGCACGCATGCCAATCCGTGTGGCTGGGATGGACACCCGAGTCCTCGAGCCCCAGTTCCTGCTTGAACGCCAGCAACGCTGCATGCCGCTGCGGCCGCTTGCGGGGCGTGTTGAAGTCGGCGCCGAACACGACGGCCCGACCTGAGCTCGGCCCGTCCGCCTGCGGCGGCCTGGGCGCTCCCACAAGCCGGAGCGAGGCCTTGTGGGAGACTGCAGGCGCCGAAGGCGACGCAGCGATCGCCGACTGAGCCATG
>REEU01000299.1 GCA_007694905.1 Gammaproteobacteria bacterium
CCTGGTTCGACGCGCAGGACGCGCTGGAACTCGGCCTTGCCACCCGCATCGCCGAACTGACCCTGAACACCGAAAAGCGGTGAAAAATCGAGGTGCCCAATATTGCAAATGACTTGATCAAGGCAGAGCAATCGGCGTAACCTCGGGGAAATTCAGCATGTGTTTGAGGCAAAGCTGACACCGCTTGAGGACCCGCATTGACAGCCGCCGCGACCATGCCCTACCGTTCCTGAAGGCATGCCCGCAAAAACGGGAAGGAAACGCCGTGGCGCGGAAAAGACGGTGGTTGCGCTGGCTCATGGGCAGTGCCGTTCTGGCGGCAGGTGTTTTGGCCTTCTACATCTATTATCATCCTCCCATGCGGCTCATGCCGGCCCCCCTTCTGTTTCAGGGCGATGATATCCCGCTTGCCGATATTGCCCCGGCGTTGACCGAGGGATCGATGATCGATGTCTTCTATGGCTCGAACCGGTTTCCGGTCGGGTCGCCCGATGCACGGATCTACAGTGTTGCGCCCGACACGAGGCTGCATCTTGGCCGTGCGGAATTGCGGATCGGGGACGAAAGCTCGACCCTGGCCCAGCTGTATGAATGGACCACTGGAGTGGAGCGCGACGACCGGCCCTTTGTTCATCTTGAGCGGATGCGGGAGTACGCATCGCTTTCCATTGCGGATGAACCCGAAGGCGCAAACGAACCTGCCGCCGCGGCCTGGTTTGAAGAGATCAATGCCAGTCTGGCCGCCAGCCCCCACAAGAATGTCCTTGTCTATATCCACGGTGCCAACACGACCGTAGAGCGCGCGGCCGGTCAGGCCGCGATGCTGCGCCATTTCACCGGGCGCAATGCGGTCGTCGTCGTCTTCGTCTGGCCTACGGCGGAGAATTTCCTGCGGTATTCGCGGGATATCAAAAACGCCTATGGGAGCGCGCCACGCGTAGTCGAACTGATCACCCTGCTTGCCGAACATACCGACGCCGAAAATATCGACGTCTTCACCTACAGCGCGGGGGGCACCGTGGGGTCGGATGCCCTCGGGCAATTGCCGCATGTTGCTCCGGCCGCGGCAGAGCGGCTGGGCCACATCATCCACGCTGCGCCGGATGCCGATCAGCGCAAGTTCATCGATGATCTGGCAAGTTATGGCCCAAGCGCCAATCGGGTCACGGCCCTGGTGAACATGCGCGACAGCGCATTGCTGCTTTCCGCCACTGTCCACCGCGGGGCGCGGGCCGGCCGGCCGGTTATGCCCGAACTCACGGAAGAGGCGTCTTTGCGCCTGCTGGAGGCGGCGCGTGAACACCGTGTCAACCTGGTCCAGATCCATCCTGACAATCTTGCTCAGACGGCGGCGACATCGCACACCTTCTGGTATGAAGACCCCTGGGTCGGCAACGACGTGATCGTGAGCCTTCTTTTCGGCGACCTGGGCCCCGAACAAAGACAGCTCGTCTCTGGCGAGGCGGAAAGCGGCACGCGTTACTGGACGATACCACAGGACTATCCTGACCGGCTTGATGCCCTGAAAGAGGTGATCCGGGCGGAGTTGACCGACCGCGCGCAGTGACGCCGTATGACTAATGGTCGCTTAGCCGGCGCATCATCTCCAGATAGGTCAGGTCGTGGTCGAAGCGGCCATTGTTGAGGAACATTACCGTCTGGGCGATCACCAGTGGGTTGTTCATCATGAACGTATGGGTGACCGGAAGGACGATGTGGTCTGCCATGCCTTCGACCCTGGTTTTTTCAACCGAGACCTTTCCATCATCATCCCCGGGTATCATGGTCGAGAACAGCGGGTTGAATGAAAGGTTGCCGGCAATTACGCCCAGTTCGAAATCAACAGGACCGAAACGGGTGCCGATCCCTTCGGGACCCGTCCCCAGTTCAAGCCCAGCCGGACCGGTGAGAAACCTGTAAAGTGCGAGGTCCCCCATCTTGTCCACAAGCTCTGACCCCTGATTGGGTGGTCCGAGCATGACCACCCGCCCGAGGGTTTCGGGGCGGGCAAGCCCGACATAGCCACGCACCAGAATACCGCCCAGCGAATGGCTCACGAAGTTGAGTCTGTCCTCACCGCAAGTCGCGACCGCATCTTCCAGATGGGTCAGCAGATCGGCGATGCTGCCGTCCCGGGATGGATAGTCCGGGACGATGACCGTGTATCCCACAGCAGTCAGAACCTCGCGCAACACCAGAAACGAGGTGTCGCCTCGTCCAAGGCCGTGCACCATCACAACGCATTCGCCCTCGACCTCAATCATCCGAGAGATAACATTCTCAGCCTGCGCCGAAGAGGGCGCGAGAATCACGAACGAAAGCGCGAGGGCGCGGAAACTATGCTTCATGGTGGCGGCATTCCTTCATGATCGCGGTTCAGCGCGGTTGCTCGGGGTCACCGCCCTCCCCGCCGGCGACCCAGAAGGCACTCGGAACTCGGCAGGTGTTGACTCTGACGGTAAGTGTTCAATGACCTGCCCGTTGGCTTGCCAAGTGCTCCGGCACGGTGAGAACCCGTCAGCCAACGCGAAACCCTATCACAGCGCAAACCATCATCAGCCGCTGCGCGGCCGCGCCCATGTCGCGGGAATGTCGCTGCCACCTTCGACAGAATAGCGAGTTCCGGTCTGGAACAGCATGGGGTCCGTGGCGATCCGCCCGGCTGCCAGCCCCTGCCCGAGCTCAAATGTGGCGGCCTGACGTATCAGCTGTGCGGGCACGTGCGAGAAGGTCGCTGCCAGATGCTCGATATCGCTGGCGGAATTCATCCGCATGAGGAGGAGGTTCTCGCATTGCGACAGCACATTGACATGCAATTTCTGCGGGCGCTGGGTCACGAGCAACAGGTACAGCCCGAACTTGCGCCCTTCGCCCGCGATCGCGACAAGGTCTTCGGAGGCCATCGCCTGAAACCGGTCGGCAGGGGTCTGAGGGCAGACATTGTGCGCCTCATCAATCACGATGAGTGTCGGTTGCCGGTCATTTC
>REEU01000009.1 GCA_007694905.1 Gammaproteobacteria bacterium
TGTCAAACTCTGCCGGAAACTTTCCCTCAGGGTTATCCATGTCCCTCTTAATGATGCCTCGAAGTGTCAGTGAAAGCAGCTCGTATTCTGAGGACCGTTTGCCTACTTGGGTTTTGCGAAGCCGGAAGAGGTACTTGTTGGCTACCTGATCCCAAGACGCCGGAATCTCGCCAATCCAGTCTACGCCGCTGCCTTTGTAGGTTTCATAAGCCTGTTGCGCTGCGACTTTCATTCCGCTGGTTCCAGCTTCGTCGCCACCTTCACCCCGAGGATATCCGCGATCAGGCCATCGGCCTTTTGCTCCAATGCCAGAATGTCCTTCGTCACGTCATCCAGGCTGCGCAGCGGTTTGTGGCGGTAGAAATACTTGTTGAAGCTGATCTCGTAGCCGATCTTGACCGTGTCGAGGTTGATCCAGGCCTCGGGCACATGCGGCTTCACCTCGGCCTTGAAATAGCGGTGGATGCTGTCCTTCAGCGGCACCGCCTCGCTGTCGCGCAGATCGGTGCTGGATTCGTAGGTGAGGTAACTGCCATCGGGTTGGGCATACAGGCCGAAGTCGCCCAGTTCGTCGATATGGCAGCCCAGCCGCGCCGCCACGGCCTCAAGCTCGGCCCGGGTGAAGGTCAGGGTCTTGTCGATCACCTTTTCCGCATCCTCGGCATACCAGCTGACCGCATTCAGGATCGCGTTCTTCTCGGTCGCCGTCAGCTTGATCTTGCGGGTCTTGAGCACCTTGGCCACCCGGTCGCGGAAGGCGTTGAAATCCGCCGTCTCCTCGGTGCCGATGGCCTGCATCAGCTGTTGGCCGACCCCGATCAGGTCGCGCTGGCGCTTCCATAGGGCCGTGTCGACCAGCTTGGCCCGCTGCTTGGCGTTCAGCGCGATCTCCTGCTCCTCGCACCAGGCCTGGATCGCCTTCGCGTGGCCTTTCAGGAAGCCGGGTTCATAGACCTTGTCGCCATGCTCGGCCCACAGATGCTCCATCGGTTCGCGCAGGGACTTGTCGAAGCGCAGGGGTTCCAGCCGTTCCGCGCTGAACTGGGCCCGGCGGCGGTCGGGGCGCTCAACGGTGACCTTGTGATAGCCGAAGTCGGTGTTGTCGAAGATCTGCACCGCGATGCCGGTCGGATCGCCGTTTGCGTCAAGCTGGCGCTCGATGGGCTGGAAGGCCATGTAGGCCGCCATGATCTGGTCGATATGTTCGGGCGCGAATTCGCAGTTCTTGTCGCCGAGGTTCTTGCGCAGCTTGCGGTACAGCAGGTTGGCATCGATCAGTTGCACACGGCCCCGCCGTGCCTCGGGCTTGGCGTTGGTCAACAGCCAGATATAGGTGGTGATGCCGGTGTTGTAGAACAGGTTGTTCGGCAACTGGATGATGGTGTCCAGCCTGTCATTCTCGATGATGAAGCGGCGGATGTTGGATTCACCGCTGCCCGCGTCGCCGGTGAACAGGCTGGAGCCGTTGTGGACGCTGGCGATGCGCGCGCCGATGGGGCTGTTGGCGACGGGCTTCATCTTGCCCACCATCTCCATCAGGAACAGCAGCTGGCCGTCGCTGGAGCGGGGCGTGGCATCGACGGTTTCGGTCTTGCCCCAGTAGTTGGCCAGATCGACCTGAAAGCGCGGGTCGATGACGTCCTTGCCATCCTTGATATGCTTGAGCTCGCTGCTCCAGCTTTTGCCATAGGGCGGGTTGGAGAGCATGAAATCGAAGCGATGGCCCGAGAATTCGTCAGTCGAAAGGGTCGAGCCGACCCGGATGTTCTCGGGGTTGTTGCCCTTGATCATCATGTCGGATTTGCAGATGGCATAGGTCTCGTCGTTGATTTCCTTGCCATAAAGATAAACGTCGCCCCGCGCGGCGATCGGGCCATCGGGATCCTTGATATAGTTCTGCGCCTCGGTCAGCATCCCGCCGCTGCCGCAGGCGGGGTCGTAGATCGTCATCACCGGCGGCAACTGGCCGCTGATCGGGTCGAAGATGAGGTGGGTCATCAGATGGATCACCTCACGCGGGGTGAAGTGTTCGCCTGCCTCCTCGTTGTTCTCTTCGTTGAACTTGCGGATCAGCTCTTCGAAGACATAGCCCATGCCCAGGTTGGACAGGCCCGGCATCATGTTGCCGTCCGGGTCTTCGGCGTCGTGGGGCGTCAGGTTGATGTAGGGCGAGATGAACTTTTCCAGCACGTCGAGCAGGACCTGCTTGTTCGCCATGTGCCGCATCTGCTCGAGCAGCTTGAAGCGTGCGATGATCTCCTTGACGTTGTCGCTGAAGCCGCCGAGGTACTCCTCGACATTGGCCAGCAGGATCTGCTGGTTGTTGGTCGCGGTGGCATGGAGCTGTTTCAGCGTCCATTTGCTGGTGTTGTAGAACACGTAGCCTGAGGCGGCCGTCAGAGGGGCATCGTCGAGCTCGGTTGCCTTCATTTCCTCGCGCTGAAACCGGACTTCCTCGAGAACAGCCGCTTTGGTGGGTTCCAGAAGCGTGTCGAGACGGCGCAGCACGACCATCGGCAGGATCACATCGCGATACTTGCCCCGGACGTACACGTCGCGAAGACAGTCATCGGCGATCGACCAGATGAAAGAGATGAGCTTGTTGTGGGCGTTCTGGTTCATACTCGCGTCTTTTTTCCACTGGGGGCGCACAGAAAAACTGCACGGTCCGAATTGTCCCGCCTTAGCAATTTCTTGAATGGCGCAGTTGAGAGGCACCGTAGTTTGGTTTTCTGGTCATCGCAACGCGCCAGCCGGATTGAGGCGCATCCAGAACCATCATTCGTATTCGTCGCAACAATTGAAACTCCCTTATTGATAAGCTTGTTTATGCAGCTTTGAATAATCTCACCGCCGTTCCATTTCGCCGACAAGGGCAGTGTTCGCCCCAACTGAAATCACGCAGCATCCCACGGATTGATCACATCTACCCCGCAGCCGTCGAAGTCCTTGACGTTGCGG
>REEU01000158.1 GCA_007694905.1 Gammaproteobacteria bacterium
AACTTGATCGCGTTACCGACGAGATTGAGCAGGATCTGGCGCAGGCGGGTGGGGTCGGAGCGGATGGCCTGCGGGATCGGTGAGTCGTAGACCATGCGCAGGTCGATACCCCTGGCGATGGCGGCCGGGCGCATGAGTGAGGCGACCTCTTCGACGATTTGCGCCGGGTCCGTTTCGATCGCTTCGACAGCCAGCTGACCCGCCTCGATCTTGGACATGTCGAGGATGTCGTTGATGATGGTCAGCAGATGCCTGGCATTGACCTGGATCGACTTTACGGCATCCGAAGTCTGAACAGCATCCTCGAGCATGCCAGTATCCAGCAGTTCAGCGTAACCGAGGATCGCCGTCATCGGCGTCCGGATTTCGTGGCTCATGTTGGCGAGAAATTCGCTCTTGGCCTGACTCGCCGCCTCGGCAAAGCTCACAGATTCGCGAAGCTGCTGGATGTCGATATTCACGCCCACCGCCTTCAGCGGTGTGCCATCGTCGGCACGTTCGATGACTTCGCCGACACCGCGCACCCAGCTCCACGACCCATCCTTGCACCGCAGGCGATGATCTGCGCTATAGACTTCGCGCTCACCCTGGAAATGACGCGCGAACGCGTCTTTTGCGTGATCGAGATCTTCCGGGTGGCAGAGGTCCTGCCACGTCTCGATCTGCATCGACAGTTCCCCTGGCGTGTACCCGAGCATGGTGAACCAGGTGTCGCTGAACCGGGTGTCGCCCGTCTGGAGATCCCATTCCCACAGCCCGGTGTTCGAGGCTTGCAGAGCCATGTTCAACCGCTGCTGACTCCGATAGACCTGCTCGCGCGATTCGGCGATCTCGGTGATATCCAGCGTGACGCCGACCATTTCCGTGCAGCGGCCCTGGATATCGGCGTCTACGGCCACCGCGAGCGTCCGGACCCAGCGCCAGCGCTCGTCGTCGCCGCGTACGCGAACATCCATCTCGACTCTTGGGCTCTCCCCTGACAGGATCGCCCGGAAAGCCTCGTTCATCTGTCGGTGATCGTCCGGATGTGTACGCGCCAGCAGATCCTCGCTGGATAGCGTGCACAGGGCTTGGTCAACCGAGTCGATCAGCTCCAGCCACTGTGGATCGAATCGAAACAGCCGCTCGTGCCGGTCAAATTGCCAGGTTACCACCCGCGTCGCGGCCACGACTTCCGCAGCACGTCTTCGCTCCAATGAAATCACCCGGAACTCGTCGCGCAGTTGCCGGATCAGCGGCCAGCTCACCAGCATCATCAGAGTCAACAGGGCAAGGGCGAACAACAGCCGAATCCCTCCCTCCAGCGCTTGCAGACGTTTCATGCCCTGCGCCTGTGTGTCCCGATAGGCCTGTCCGGCCCGCTCATAAGCGGGCTGAAGACGCTCGCCCAGTGACTCCAGCCGCTGAGTCACCTCGGCCTGAGTGATCCTGCCGTCCACGAAGGCTGCAACCGCAGCACTGAACGAGCGCATGTCTGCTCGCAGTGCCAGGACTGTCGCAGCATCCAGCGGCACGGTGCGGGCATCGAGATCTGCGGCCAGACGCTGGAAGTCCAACTCCAGGGCAAGGACAGTGCGCTCGATCTCTTGCCGAAGGCCCGGGTTGTCTGCCCGATCTCGTGGAATATCCGATAAGAACACCTCGCCATCCGAGCGGAACGCCAGCTCAGCCATCAGGCGTCGCAACCGCTCCACGCGCATCGCCTGGACCAGGCTGAGCTTGATCATGTCGGCCGTAATGGCATGCGTGCGCCGCTGCTCTGCATGTAAGCCATTGCCGATCCACAGCAAGAGCAGCACCGCGATGACCATGCTGATCCCGATACCCCAAAGTCTGTACGCTAAGTAATGGGGTAACCTGGAGCCAGGCTGAGCGGGTGCCACCGAGACGCGTGAATCAGTCATGGCGATTCACCTCGCTGCACCGGCCGATCAGGCTCTGACGAGCGTCTTCCAGCCAGTCTTCGATGTCCTCGCCGGCCGCCGGAATACCGGTGCGCGCAGCGGCGATGACCTGGACATGCCGCCCCTTCGGCGCCCGTGGATTGTGAATACCGAGTGCCACCACCGCGGCTTCGATACGGGCGAGATGAGCGGTGACGGCCTCCGTCGTCATGTCCTCCGCCAGTGCCGCGAAGGTACTGTCGCCCACCCGCGCGACCAGATCCGTGTCTCGGCGCAGGCATGAGGCAATCCCGTGGGCCACCAGCCGCAGACAGTTGTTGGCGGCGTTGCGACCGTAAGTTTCGACATAGGTATCAAAGGCCTCGACTTCGAACAGCATGACCGCAAGCTGGCGATCGTGGCGCCGACCGCCCGCCAGCTGGTGTCGACAGAGCTCCACGAACCAGCTGCGATCGAGCATCCCGCTGATGGCATCGTCGCGGAGCAGGCTGCGCTGGCGCATGGCGACGCCCTCCGCACGTGCGCACTCCAGCAGCCAGCCCGAGGGCGCTTCGGCGCCTTCACCGGTCAGCGGAGTGACCCGCAATCGCCAGCGCACCGGTTGCCCGAGGGCATCCTGACCGTCGACCACCAGCGCCCGGCCGTCGCTGGCATCCGCGGCGCGAATGGCGGCGGACAGTGCCTCCGGTCGACTCAGCCAGGCCTGTGGGGCAGCGACGAGCGCCTCCGCGTCGAAGCCGGTGAGCCGCAAAAACGCTCGGTTCCAGCACAGCGGCTCCTCCGCGGCTGCCGCCGGACCGAGCACCAGCAGCGGCGTGTGCAAGCGCTCGATCACCTGTCGCGCGAGCTCGGGCGTCAACGCATCGGCCGGTGGTGTGAGCGGGCCCGCGTTCATCTGCTCAGCCTGCACGCTGGGCCGCAGCGTGGCCACGTGCCAGCCGTTCACAGGTCGCCAGCAGCTGCATCACCTTGAC
>REEU01000182.1 GCA_007694905.1 Gammaproteobacteria bacterium
CAATCTCACCCACCGAACCACCCGTGCGTCTTGTCCCCGGCCCACTTCACGATCCTGCGCCATGCCCGCTTTACGATGCCCATGGTACCGCCTCCTTGTCTTGGGTTTCTTCCCGCTGCGTAAACTTCGTCGAGCGCCGATCCCAGTGCATCCAGATCGCTCCGGTCGGCCCTTCCCGCTGCTTGGCCACGATCAACTCGGCCTGACCCTCGAGCCTCGCGGCATCTTCCATCTGGCGCTCACGGTCGATGTAGTATTCCGGGCGCCAGAGCATCAGCACCACGTCTGCGTCCTGCTCGATGGCGCCTGAGTCCCGGAGATCCGATAGCTGGGGCCTGGGCGGCTGTCGGTTCTCCACGCCACGCGATAGCTGCGACAGCGCCATCACGGGCACCCGAAACTCCCGGGCGATGGCCTTGAGGCCCCGGGAGATCTTCGACACCTCCTGGTTTCGACTCTCGCCCTTCGCGGCCATGAGCTGGAGGTAGTCCACCACCACCAGCCCCGGGCGCTCCTTGTGGGCCATCCGGTGGAGACTCGCCCGGAGTGCTTCCACGGTCCCGCCGGGTCGGTCGTCGATCCAGATTGGCAGCGCCTTGATCCGGCCGGCAGACTCAGCCAGCCGCCCCTGGACCCGGTGATCGGCCCACATCTGACGGATCCGCGCAAGCTCGACGCCTGAGTCCTGCGCGATCATCCTGCGGGTGAGGCTGCGCTCGGACATCTCCAGTGAGGCGAAGTAGACCGTGGACCCGGAACGTGCGGCCCTGACCGCCTCCTGGATCGCCAGCGCGGTCTTTCCCATCGACGGACGCGCCGCCAGGATCACGAGGTCGCCTTCTCGCCATCCTCCCGTCATCCGGGTGACCGAGGGTATGCTCGACGGGATGCCGGGCGGCAGATCGCCCTCAGCCTCGGCCCGTAGGTGCTCCATGGTCGGCAGAACGAGATCCCCGACGCGGCGCCATGCGGACAGGCTCCGCTGATCGGTGCAGGCCATCAGCGAGCCCAGCACGTCGGTCACCACGGCATCCGGGTCCTGCTCCGGGTCGCGCTGCACGTTGGAGAGGCATCCCCGCAGGGTCGTGGTCAGCCTGCGGAGGGTGGCCCGCTTGCGGATCGTCCGGACGTGGTGGTCCACGTCGGCGTCGGGTGGCACGGCGAAGAGGACTTCCACGATGTACTCCTCGCCCCCGGCCTGGCGCGACTCCCCCGATGCGTCGAGTTGGTCCGCCAGCACCACCGGGTCAATCGGCTCCCCCCGGTCGTAGATCGCGCAGCAGGCCCGCCAGATGGCCTGATGCCTGGGGGCGAAGAAGTCCTCGTCGGAGAGCTCCCGCGCCTCGGCCATGGAACGCGGGTCCTGCATCGCGGCGCTGAGAACGGCCATCTCGGCCCGCTCGGCCCACGGTGGGGTCGGCTGGTCGTGGGTCATGATCCCAGCCTCAGATCCTTGGCCCACGACGTATCCTCCCGGGCCGACGCCTTCCCGTTGCGCTTGGTCGGCTCGTACTCGCCCTTGTTCTCCCCGACCACCCGGCGAAGCGTCGAGCGGAAGTGGGCGCCGTTGAGCTGGCACCCCTCAGCGGCCATACGCTGAATCGCGATGGCGAAAAGCCTTGGCCTGTCGGTGGGTGGGACCTTGAATTGGTTCCAGATGTCGGGGTCGGTCCCCGTCGGTCCGTACTGACCGTGAAGTCCCTTCCGCCAGAGTGGCGACAGATCCGCCGACGCCTCCCACTGCTCGATCACGTCTGCGTACTCGCCCAGCCAGTCAGACAACGGGCACTCCTCCGATTGCTTCTCGCTTCGCGCGCGTGGTGTGTGTGTAGTTCGTTGGTCGTAGGTCGTAGGTCGTAGGTCGTAGGTCGGGGCAATGGGATTTTGCGAGGATGTCGCGAGAGTGTCGCGAGAGTCTCCGGAGGGTTCGCTATCTTCCGTCCCTGCAACCACTTCGCCGGGCGGTGGCGGTAGCGTGTACTTGCTTGGCTTGTCCACTCGCTGGTGCTTGTCCCAGTTCGTGATCTGGATGAGTTCCTGGCCGCTCTCGGACGTGTAGCGAGTGATCCTGCCGAGCCTCGCGAGAGTGTCGAGAGAGTCTCGCGAGGAATCCTCGGAGAAGGGGAAGAGGGTCCCGTCGATCATCCGCACGGAGTCCACGAGCCTCCCCGCGTCGTCCGCCTGAGACACCAGTCCGAGGAAGACCAAGCGGTCTATGGGTGGGAGTGGTGCGAGTTTCTCGTCCTGCCAGAACTCGGGTTTGATCGTGCGTATACGTGGCATGGCCTGTCACCGTGTGGTAGTCTGATGTGCGTTCGTGACCGCAGTCAATCGGGCTTGGTCCGCTGTGCCTCCAGCGCCTTCACCCGCCCGATATGCGGGTCCGCGATCCTGGCCCGTGGCGTCCCCCGGTAGGCCCTGGCGTGGATGTCGTAGCAGCGCCTCCCCACCTCAGCCCCGCAGGTTGGACACTCTACGTCGAGAGGCGACCACGGGGTGTCGAGGTCGGCCCAGGTTCCGGTAAGGTCCGTCATGGCACCCTCTCCACCGGAAGAATCCGCACCCCCGAGAGCACACGGAAAGCGTCCTCGTCCACCTCGGTCCAACCGTGCGCCCGGCTGATCGGGGGGTCGAGCGGGGGCATCGTCGGCGCGTCCCATGCGATGCGTTCGCCGGTGCGGGCGTGGATGAAGTAGCGGGTTTGGCGGTCAGGCATGATCCACCTCCTCGACCCCGTATTCGCGTGGGTCTACGGTGACCGTGGTGACGGCCTGGCAGTAGTTCCCAGGGCCGACCCTGGCCCACCCCACCACCACCAGCGCCTCCGGCACCTCGTCGCCGTACTCCAGCCGGTCCTCCCACTCGCCCACGGCCTC
>REEU01000008.1 GCA_007694905.1 Gammaproteobacteria bacterium
CCCCACGCGATCGCGTTCGACGGGTTCCGCTGGCACACGCGAGCATTCTGCCTGAAGGATGATTGTTTCAAGGACTTCCTGCTGTCCCGGATCATCGATATCCGCGGATCGCGCGAGAGCGAAACGTCTGCCGACGACGACCGCGACTGGCATTCCGAGGTCACGCTGGAGATCGCTCCCCACCCAGAGCTCTCGGAGACGCAGGCGAAGGTCATCGCGCTCGACTACGGCATGCGGGGCGGCAAGGCTAAGATCAAGGTTCGACGCGCGCTCCTCTACTACGCGCTCAGGCGGCTCGGGCTCGACACCGACCCGGCCGCTAGAAGACCGCAAGACCAACAGATCGTGCTGCTGAACGCCGCAGATCTCGATGCGCGAGCAGCGGCCTTAATCGGCGCTTCGGGGAGTGGGGCTGCCGGATGATCGAAAGGCTCGAGAAGCTTGTCGACGACATCACCAGCTTGAACAGCAAGCTGGTGCTTCTGATCGGTCCGCCGCGGTCCGGCAAGACCACTCTGCTTGTGCAGTTATCTCAGCAGAGGAATATCCCTATCTTGAATGTAGGGGCGGCGCTCGGACGACAGCTTCTCATGGTGCCCAGCACGCGCCGTCACCTTCAGGCCGCGGGCCTGATGAAAGACCTGACCGACCAGACAGCGCGCCAAGGACTGCTACTGCTAGACAACATTGAACTGCTTTTCGACCGTACTCTGCTGCTCAACCCGCTCGACTTTCTGAAGCGACTTGCCCACGCGCGTCGCGTCATTTGCGTGTGGCCGGGTGAGGTTCGAGACGGTCGGCTTTCCTATGGCAGGGCAGGCCATCCAGAATATCAGGACTACGGGATCAATGGCCTAGTCCCATTCGAAATTAGGTAACGGGGGAAGGCGTGATGTCGATGCGCTATAGTGATCTCATTCAGTTCGAGCCAATCGAATCAGTTATCCAGCTTTTGGACGCCAATCGTCCAAACGAAGCGAAGAAACTGGTTTCGACCTACGTCATCTCCGATGACATGGCCGAGCGGATCTCAGGCCTCATGATCCCTCAGCTATCTTTCGACGAGGCAGTCGATCATACCGGTGTTCTCGTCGTTGGCAACTATGGGACCGGTAAGTCGCACTTGATGTCGGTACTCTCGTTGGTCGCCGAGGACGCCGCTTACGCTCAGCTGATTCAGCACCCCAAAGTCGCCGAGGCCGCAGAAAACATTGCTGGCAAGTTCAAGGTCCATCGGATCGAGATCTCGAGCCAGATGTCTCTTCGGGATATCATCACACAGCAGCTCGAGCTGTTCCTCGAAAAAAACGGTGTCAGCTACACCTTCCCGCCTGCCGACAGGGTCACAAACAACAAGGCCGCTTTTGAGGAAATGATGGCGGCGTTTGCCGAGGTTCACCCGCACCAAGGCATTCTTCTCGTTGTGGACGAATTCCTCGACTACCTCCGCTCCCGCCGTGATCACGATCTGGTGCTCGACCTGTCCTTCCTGCGCGAGATTGGCGAAGTAACCAAACACCTGCGCTTCCGGTTCGTGGCCGGCGTGCAGGAAGCGATTTTCGACAGCAGCCGGTTTCAGCATGTCGCGGACAGTCGGTGTTCGTCAAGATAGTTGTCGCCTGCATTCGTTTTCACGCTGCGCAGTTGGTTGGGCCGGCCATGGGGCCGCCGCCGCCAGCTTTTTGGGGGAGCGCGTCGGCGGCCCCATGGCCTCTGTGCTCGGCTTCGGGTCGCTCTGGGTTGAGCCAGACCGAGCCGATGGGGTGCCAGTTGCGCGTCTGGCCTGACCAGCGTTCTGGCCGCGCTGCCCGGGCAAGCTCATAGACCTGATGTCGGCTGGCCAGCAGCGCCCGGTCCTCGCCGCGGTGACGCTGGTCGGGCGTCACGAAGCGGATCGCACTGTGGCGATGCTCGGTGTTGTACCAGTTGGCGAAGCCCTGGACCCAGGCGCGCGCCTCCTCGATCGTCGCGAAGCCGCGGGTTGGCCAGTTGGGCGTGTACTTGCAGGTCCGGAACAGCGCCTCGGAGAAGGGGTTGTCGTTGGAGACCCGCGGCCGGCTGAATGACGCGATGACGCCGAGGCGCTCCATCGTGACCTTCATCGTCGCGCCCTTCATCGGGCTGCCGTTGTCGGCGTGCAACACCAGCGGGCTGGCGTGGCAGCCCTCGGCCAAGATAGCGCGCCTGAGGACCTGCGCTGCAAACTCGGTCGTTTCCCGGTCGTAGACTTCCCAGCCGACGATCTTCCTGCTGAAGATGTCGACGATGAGATAGAGGTAGAAGAAGGTGCCAGCCACAGGCCCGGGCAGCCATGTGATATCCCAGCTCCATACCTGGCAAGGTCCCGTCGCCTCAAAGCTGGCGGGTGGCTTGCGGCGGCTCGGTGGCCGCGCGCGACCCCGGCGGTGGTTCTGCCCGCGCTCCCGCAACACCCTGTACATGCTGGACTCTGACGCAATGTACGTGCCCTGGTCTGCCAGCCGTGGCACGATCTGGCTGGGTGGAAGGCTCGCGAACTCCGGCACGTTGCAGGTGGCCACGATCCGGTCGCGCTCCTCCTCGTTCAGCTTGTTGGCGGGTGTCGGGCGGTCCGCACACGGACGGCGGTCCTCACGGATCCCGCCTGTCGGGTCCCGCCAGCGCTGAAGCGTGCGCGGGCTCAGGCCAAGCGCGGCACAGGCAACCGTCTGGCGGGCCCCGGCCGCTGTCGCCTCGTCGATGAGGGCTGCAATATGCTGGCGATCTTGAGCAGGCGTCATTCCTCCGCGCCTCCCTCCGGGCCCCAGATCGCCTCTGCCTTTTTTCGCAGGATCATCAGCGCCGCCGCCTCGGCCAGCGCCTTCTCCTTGCGG
>REEU01000071.1 GCA_007694905.1 Gammaproteobacteria bacterium
GGCAATGCGCGGGATTCGTGCGAAGTGGGGGGGTGCTGGCGGTAGACTGGGGTGCCTGAGAGAAACGGGAGGTGTTCGTGACGCGGGAGCTGCTGATTGTCCGGCATGCGAAATCGAGCTGGGAGGACGGCGGGCGATCCGACTTCGAGCGCACGCTGAACCAGCGCGGGGTCGACGACGGCACCCGCATGGCAACGATCTATGCCGAGCGCCTTCCGGCACCGGACCGGATCCTGTGTTCGCCTGCCCGCCGGACCCGGGACACGCTGGCGTTCCTGATCCCGGGCCTGGTGGATCCGCGCCGGGTGGACTACGAAGACAGCCTCTATCTGGCGGACGAACAGACGCTGCTGGCCTGGGTCCGGGCCGCGCCTGAGTCCTGTCGCGTGCTCATGCTCATGGGCCACAACCCCGGGCTGACCGATTTAACCAACCGGCTGCGTGACGGCATGGCGCCACGCCTGGACAATCTGCCCACGCTGGCCGTCGTCCACTTCCGGAGCAACGCGGCCTGGTCCGCCTGGGGCGAGGCGGATGCAGTGGAAGCTGCGTTGCTCAGACCGAAGGCGTTTCGACCGGAAGGCTGAAGCAGCGCCGACGCCGGATTTGCCCGGCGGGAGGCCTTCGCGTTATATCTGTCGCGCCGCGCCACGGACGCGATGAAGAGCATCTGGATCGGCAGCAGGCGGTGTCGCAGTGCCGCCTTGTGGATCAGGGCTGATTTCCCTACTTCAGGAGTTCAATGCATGACCTTCCTTTCATTTCTTGTTCTGCTCGCCATCGCCTACATGCTCTGGCGCATCATGGATCAGCTCCCTGACGTGGTGTTCCGTCTCAGCGAGATCCAGAGAGACATTGCAGAGATCCGGCGTCATCAGACGGCGTCATCGAGCCCGACGGACAGCGGTGGCAGCGTCTGAGCACGGAACCCTTGGCGGACCCGCTCGCCGCGCTGCGGCAGGATCGTTCGCGCGCACGCGAGCATGGAGATGCCAACGCGGAACTGTGCTGGCTGGCCACCGTAACGGTTGACCGCCAACCGCGGGTACGGACGCTGGTGCTGCGAGACGTGGACGATGGCCTGGCGCTGTTCATCAACGCCACGTCTGCCAAAGGCCGTGATCTCGCGGCCCAGCCAAACTGTCAGGTCGCCACCTGGTATCCGAGCCTGCAGCGGCAGTGGCGGCTGGAGGTGAGGGCCGAGCCGCTGTCACGAGCATTACTGACGAGGCACTGGCAGCGCCGTCCCCGCAGCAGTCAGGTCATGGACCATCTCTACGGCGGCGAATTTCCCCAGAGCTCACCGCTGACCGACCCTGACGACCTGCGTCGGGCGCACGGGGAACTCGACGACGAACTCGGGGCGAACCCTGAGCCGCCGGCAGCGGCGCTGGCGCTGGGCCTCACCGTGCTAAGGGCCGAATGCCTGCAGATTCATCCGGCGGACCGCCTGCATGATCGCTGGGCATTCGTCCGCACCGGCGATGGGTGGACGCGCCAGGCGCTGGTGCCGTGACGGATGAAGACGCGAGGGCGCTTGGTCCGCAGGGGGCGGACATTCATCTCTGGGGCGGGCTTTGACAACATATGGGGGTCGGCGTATAAGAGATCGGGATCATCTTGTGCTCGTCGATTGACCAGGGGATCGCTCGAGTGCACCGAACCACTCCCTGCACGCGCTGAGGAGGTGATCCAAATTAATAGTCCAATCACTATTAAGGGAGCCTCCAGAGTCGCCTCCTGACTCGCGCCGGACATCACCTCCGGCGTCACAGTCGGAGGCCGAAAGGCGCAATCCCGTCTTCGTTCCCTGGACGAGGGCCGAATCGGGACAGGCAAGGGCGTACTGGACTGTATCCCTCATGATGGGAGGTCACACTCCCAGGCCCCGCATCCCCAGGATGCGGGGCCTTTTTCTTTATGCGCGCGCTGCGCGCGCGGCAGCCTCTGCCGGCTTCACCCCCACCAGACGCGCAAAGCAGGTGTGCCGCGCCGCCTCCACGAACGCGCCCACGTACGCTTCCTCGAGCTGCTCTTCCCTGAGCGCTGCATGCAGCGTGGGCCACAGTCCGTTCGGGCCCAGCGAGAGCGGGACCACGAAGCGGCGCGCCACGTGCTCGGTGACCGCCCAGTTGGGCAGGCAGGCGACGCCGCGTCCACTGGCGACGAGCTGCACCATCATCGGCGTCAGTTCCGCCTGGCGGATCTGCGCCGGCTCCACGCCGGCCGGGTCCAGAAAGCGGGTGAGGACATCGAGTCGGTCCCGCTCCACCGGATAGGTGATGAGCGTCTCGGCGGCCAGATCGGCGGGCAGGACATGGTCACGGGCAGCGAGTGGATGATCCGGCGCGACAATGAGCACCGCTTCGTAGCGGAACAGGGGCTCATAGACGACGCGCTGCAGGGCGATGGGATCGGACGTGATCACGAGATCCAGATCACCTCGTGCCAGCGCCGGCAGCGGCGCGAAACCGAACGCGCTGGACAGGTCCAGCTCCACCTCGGGCCAGTCGTCGCGGAAGCGTTCGATGGCCGGCAGCAGCCAATCGAAGCAGCTGTGGCACTCGATGGCCATGTACAGGCGCCCCGCCCTGCCGCCGGTGAGCCGGGTCAGATCCCGCTCGGCCGCCTGGAATTCCGGCAGCACCCGGTCGGCGAGCTCGATGAGGCGGCGTCCCGCCGGGGTGAAACGCACCGGGCGGGTCTTGCGGATGAACAAGGACGTGCCGAGCCGCTCTTCGAGGTCCTTCAGCTGGTGGGACAGCGCGGATTGGGTCAGGCAGACGCGTTCAGCGGCTTCCACCAGGCTGCCGGTGTCCCGCAGGGCGGACAGGGTGCGGAGATGGCGAAGTTCAATGGCGCGAATCATGAGCTATCCTCAAGAGCACGGACTTAGTATGCGCAAGATCGATCTTCGCCACCACGACGACCGGTGCTCAGGAAACGCCGGCCTGCGGATGGAGGGGATAGGCGTCCGCACACGCCGCGGATTACCATGCAGTGACGAAACCGCCGCGGCTCGCCGGTCCCCTGTCGCGGCGGCGCAGTCCGGAGTCCCGCCCGAGCACTGGGAGTCAAACGGCATGTTCAGTCCGGTCGCGGTCGTCATCGATGCGTTCACCACCGAGATCCGCCGCGCATATCTGACGGCCTTTCCCCACCAGGAACCCACCTACGCCGACCTGCTCGACTCCATCGCCCGGACGGCGCTGGAATCCCTCGCGAACACCGATGCGCCCTATCACGACATGGAGCACACCATCCTGGTGACCGAAGTGGGCCAGGAGATTCTGCGCGCAAAGCTGCAGGCGGATGGTGGCGTGACGCCGAACGACTGGGTGCACTTCGTGGTCAGTCTGCTGTTCCACGACGTGGGTTACGTGCGCGGCGTCTGTCGGGCCGATCGGGGCGGTCGTTATGTGATCAACGACGAGGCGGAGCTGGTGACACCGCCTCCTGGGTCGACGGACGCATACATGACGCCGTTCCATGTCGACCGGGGACAGATCTTCGTCCGCGAACGCTTTGCGGACGATCCGGTTCTCGATCTGGATCAGATATGCAACAACATCGAGCACACCCGGTTTCCGGTACCCGCGGCGGACGACTATCAATGCGTGGACGATGTTCCCGGTCTGGTGCGGGCCGCCGATCTGGTGGGGCAGCTGGCCGACCCGCGCTACATCCAGAAGCTCGGCCGGCTGTACGCGGAGTTCTGCGAGACCGGCGAGGCGGCACGTCTCGGCTACAGCAACGCGTCCGAACTGCGGGAGGCCTATCCCGCGTTCTTCTGGGACGTGGTGTCACCGTACATCACCGATGCCTTACGGTTGCTGCGCAAGACCCAGGGTGGCCAGCAGGTGATCGCGAACCTGTTCGCCCACGTCTTTGAAGTGGAGCATGAGGCACCGGCTTACGGACCGGAGCGGCGTTCGAGGATCGATCGCCGACGCCACCAAGAGGACCTACCCCCGGGACGAAACCGCCGCAGCCAGCCCTACGGGCGCCGGGCGACGGACAGGGCCCGCTCCAGCGAGCAGCCGCGTCTCGCGAAGACCGGGGCCGCATCGACAAAACGTTCGACGATCAACGACTTGGATCGCTAACCCCTGGATTTTGACAGTCCGTGTGCCTACAATCCCGGGGCGCGTACCCCCGGCTCGGTGGCTGCGCTCGGGGGCCGGCCGTCTGAACCACCGCAGCGCCGGCTTCACATCTGCATGACGGGATACAAACCGGATGGAAACGGCTGGGGCCGGGCTGGCCGCGACCACAGCACTGTCGCAGCGCGTCGATGGGGTTCGTCCTCTGCGGATCGCCCTGCTCGGCTACCGCAGCAATCCCTACAGCGGTGGCCAGGGCATCTACATCGCAGCCCTGGCACGCGCCCTGAGCGATGCCGGTCACCGGGTGGACGTGATTTCCGGCCCGCCCTATCCCCAGCTCGACGACGACATCCCGCTGATCCGTATCCCCAGTCTGGATCTGTATGCCGCAGCCAATCACGTCACGGCCCTGCGCCCCGCGCACTTCCGCTCAGCGACGGATCTGTGCGAGTACTTCAGCATGCTCAGCGGCGGCTTCCCCGAGCCGTGGACGTTCGGACGACGGGTCGTGCCCTGGCTGCTCGAACACGGCCGCCACTACGATGTCATTCACGACAACCAGAGCCTGTGCTACGGCCTGCTCGCGCTGCAGGATCTCGGTTTTCCCGTGGTCAGCACCATCCACCATCCGATTCAGCGCGACCGCGACATTGCCCTGGCCCATGCCAGGACCTGGAAGCACCGGCTGCTGATCCGCCGCTGGCACAGTTTTCTCGGCATGCAGACGCGCGTGGTCCGGCGGCTGGAACGCATCGTCACCGTGTCCAACGCCTCGCGCCTGGATATCGCCGACGCATTCGGTATTCAGCCCGACCGCATCGACGTGATCCACAACGGCATCGACTGCGAAGCGTTCCGGCCGCTGCCGGCCGTCGAGCGGCACCCGCAGCAGCTGCTCACCGTCGCCAGCGCCGATGAACCGCTGAAAGGCCTCGGTGTACTGCTCGCAGCGCTGCACACGCTGCGGGACAGTCATCCGCACCTGGAGCTGCTGGTGGTCGGTCGGCCGAAGGAGAACGGCGTCACCCTGCAGCAGATCAAGCACCTCGGGCTCGACGATCGTGTCAGCTTCAGGCATGGCCTGAGCCGGGAGGAACTGGTCGCAGCCCATGCCCGCGCCACGCTCGCCGTGGTGCCCTCGCTGTACGAGGGCTTCGGCCTGCCGGCGGCCGAAGCCATGGCCTGCGGTACTCCGGTGGTGTCGAGCAGCGGCGGCGCCCTGGCGGAAGTGGTGGGGGACGCAGGGGTGCTGGTCCCGCCGGGTGACGCCAGTGGCCTCGCCCGCGCCATCAGTGATCTGTTGGCGGATCCGGAGCGACGCACCGGGCTCGCCGCCCGCGGGCGACGCCGGGTGCTGGAGCAGTTCTCCTGGCAGGTGACGGCACAACGTCTGAGCGCCTACTACGGCCGCATGCTGGACGCACGCCGATGAGCATGGAAACCGTGGACTTCCAGCGCGTCATGCTGCGTCCCGGCATGCGGGTGCTGGACGTGGGCTGCGGAGAAGGCCGGCACACGCTGTCCGCCTGGCTGCGTGCTCCGGTCCATGCGGTCGGCATCGACCTGTCCGCTAAGGATCTCGCCACCGCGCGGCGGCGGCAGGCGGAACTGCCGCCGCCGAACACAGCCGGTGGCAGCGTCACGTTCATCGAGGCCAGCGCGCTGGAGCTGCCGTTCGCCTCCGACAGCTTCGACATGGTGATCTGCTCCGAAGTGCTGGAGCACGTGTTCGACCATCGTGGCGTGCTGGCGGAAATCCAGCGGGTGCTGAAACCGGGTGGCACCTTCGTGGCAAGCGTGCCGCGCTATGGACCGGAACGGCTGTGCTGGCTGCTGTCCGACGCCTATCACGAAGCGCCAGGCGGCCATATCCGCATCTTCCGGCGGCGCGAGTTCGAGCGCCTGATCACAGGCTGCGGATTCCGCCACCTGGCTACCCACGGCGCCCATGCCCTGCACGTTCCCTACTGGTGGCTGCGCTGTGCGGCCGGACCCGATGACGCCGATCGCTCGCGTCTGGTTCAGCTCTGGCACCGGCTGCTGGTCTGGGACCTGATGCAGGCGCCACGCCTGACCCGGCTGCTGGAACGCTGGCTGTCGCCACTGCTCGGCAAGAGCATCGTCTGTTATTTCGAGCGCCACGTGCTCCCGGAGGCGGTATGACCCGGATGCTCCTGTCCCGCGGCAGTTTCCCGGAGCGACTGCTGCGTCCGACGGTGGACTACATTGCCGCCCAGCAGCAGAGCGACGGCGCCGTGCTCTGGTTCGAGGGTGGTCACATCGACCCCTGGGACCACGTGGAGGCGGCCATGGGGCTGGCCATCGGTGGACGCCTGGATGCTGCCGAAGGGGCCTACGCCTGGCTGCGGACCATGCAGCGCGAGGACGGGGGCTGGTACGCCGCCTACAAGGATGGCGCCGTCACTGACGACACCCGGGCCGAGACGAACTTCGTCGCCTACGCGGCCACCGGGGTCTGGCATCACTTCCTGATTTCACAGGATCGGCGCTTTCTGCGCGACTACTGGCCCATGCTGCAGGCGGCGGTGGATTTCGTGCTGGCACTGCAGGCACCGAGCGGCGAGATCTACTGGGCGCTGGACTCCCGCACCGGTGTCAGCCGCGATGCGCTGGTCACCGGCTGCAGTTCAATCTTCAAGAGCCTCGAATGCGCCATCAACGCGGCGGTGGAACTCGGCGAGGATCCTGGCGACTGGATCAGTGCCCGCGCCCGGCTCGGCCATGCGCTGCGACGGCGCCCGGATCGCTTCGACCGTACGTGGGAGAGCAAGGCGCGCTTCTCCATGGACTGGTTCTATCCGATCCTCGGCGGCGTGGTCGAAGGCGACCACGCGCGGCGGCGGCTGGCGGCGCGCTGGGAGGTGTTCGTGGAACCGGGTCTGGGCTGTCGCTGCGTGGCGGACCGGCCCTGGGTCACGGTGGCCGAATCCTGCGAGCTCACGCTCGCGCTGCTGGCCAGCGGCAATCGTCGCAGCGCCAGCGAGGTCTTCAGCTGGCTGCACGACCTGCGCCACGAGGATGGCTCCTACTGGACCGGGTACGTGTTTCCGGATGAGGCGATCTGGCCTGAGGAACGGCCAACCTGGACTGCGGCGGCGATCCTGCTGGCCGCCGATGCGCTCACGGGCGCCACTGCGGCCAGCGAACTGTTCACCCGGGTCGCGCTACCCGAGTCGACGCAGGAAGCCCAGCGTCTTCACCAGCGCAATCTCCTCGAACAATCCTGAGCGCTTTGCCAATTCCCAGATCTCGAAGGGTGGACGGCCGCCGTCGGCCGGATCCGGGAAGATGTCGTGGATCGCGAGGATGCCGCCGGCCATGAGCTGCGGCGCCCAGCAGCGGTAGTCGGTGAGCGCTGCCGCCATGCTGTGACCGCCGTCGATGAACACCATACCCAGCGGCGTCGCCCAGGCTCGCGCGACCACTGCAGAGGGTGCCACCAGGGGAACCACGGTATCCTCCAGGCCGGCTCGTGCGAGCGTGTCACGGAAGACCGCGAAGGTGTCGACGCCGGCGCCGTCGGCAGCCGCCAACTCCGGGTCGTGGTAGGCCTCGCCGGGCTGGTGCTCCTCCGAACCTCGATGGTGATCCACCGCAAACAGGACGGTGCCGCGTTCGCGGCAGGCGCTGCCGAGATAGAGCGTGGACTTGCCGCAATAGCTGCCGATCTCGAGACAGGGCGCGGTGCCCGGCAGGGCAAGCGCCTGGTCGTGCAGGGCCCAACCTTCATCCGGATCGAGAAAACCCTTCACGCTGTCGGCGTCGATGGGCAGCGCGCGCCTCATGGCGCCCAGATCAGGACGATGACGAACACCGGCACGAAGGCAATGGCAACATAGAGGCCGAGATTGAGCATCTCGTTCTGGTGGGCGTCGGGATCGAGCGTGAAGCGGTTGCCGAGCAGCAGCCAGCCAATGCCACCCACCACCACGGCGAGCACGACAGACATCAGAATCGCCGCCACCGTATCAGCCTCCCTGGGTCCCGGAATCGAGGTCTGCCAGGGCCATCGACAGGCGCCGGGCGTGAGCGGGCTTGAGCTGATCACGAAGAAACTCGACACCTACGCGGAAGTCCCGCACCAGTCGATCCACGGAGCGGACCCGTCCGGGAATGCCGCGCAGGCGCCAGCGCCCGCCGCGCAGGTCGCAGATCACCACCTCGCCCACTTCAGGCGGGTCCGGGTCGAGCCAGGCCAGACCGGACTGGCTGCAGTCGAGCAGAGCGCGATCTTTGCGGTCGAACCACGCCCGGAAACCGGGCGCGCGCACCGTCAGCCGCAGATGGGTCGGGGGCTGGAAGCGCGGTTCACGACGCCGTTCCGGACGGCCCGCTTCACCTTCGCCTGGCTGGTCCATGTCCCTCGTCCCCGCCTGGGATGATCAGCCGAGCTGCAGCATGTTGCGCGGCTTGGCACCGGTGAGATCGGATATCTTGTCCCACTGCTCGGCCACGTCCTCGACGCTGGGATCCTGCCCGAGATTGACCCCCTGGTTTTCGACCACGCATGCCACTGAGAAATTGCCGCCCGCCGCCTGCAGGATGACGCCGTTGGGCGCATCGTCCGTGCACAGATAGAGGACGCCGGGCGTGATCAGCTCAGGGCCGAGGTTCTTACCTGCTTCCTCGGGAATCAGGCCCTCGGTCATCCGGGTCATGGCCACCGGCGCAATGGCATTGGTGTGAATGTTGTACTTGGCACCCTCGATCTTCAGGGTGTTCATGAAGCCGACCAGGCCGAGCTTCGCCGCCCCGTAATTGGTCTGGCCGAAGTTACCGTACAGGCCGGAGGGCGATGTGGTCATGACGATGCGGCCGAAGCCCTGCTCGCGCATGATCGGCCATACCGCAAGGGTCACCATGGCGGAGCCGATGAGGTGGACGTCGAGGACGGTGCGGAAGTCGTCGATGCTCATCTTCGCGAAGCTCTTGTCGCGCAGAATGCCCGCATTGTTGATGAGAATGTCGACGCGGCCCCACTTGTCCATGGCTGCGGCGACCATGGACTTCGCACCCTGCTCGTCGGACACGGACCCCCCATTCGCGATCGCTTCGCCGCCCGCAGCGCGGATCTCCTCCACCACGGCCTCGGCGGCGGCTGAGTTGCCGCCGGTTCCGTCCATGGCACCACCGAGGTCATTGACCACCACCCGCGCCCCGCGCTGAGCCAGCTCCAGGGCGTGGCAGCGGCCGAGGCCACCGCCGGCACCCGTGACGATGGCGACCTTGTCTTTGAAACTGATGGACATGCTGCAGTGTCTCCTCGAGTTGACTGCTGGAATTCGGCGCAGCGGGCAAGTGACGTGCGCGGCCGCGGCATTGTACACCAACGCAGCCGCGGCCTCGGGCAACCCGCTTGTGCAATCAGGGACGAAACCCGAAGCGAACCGGACCGCGCAGAGCCTGAAGCCGGTGCTGGCTCCACTCCACCCATTCGCACAGCAGCGGCCGCGTCTCCCGGGGGTCGATGATCTCGTGTGCAGAGAAGGACTCGGCACGCGGGAACGGCGAGCGGCCGGCACGAAGTTCGTCCTCGAGCTGTGTGCGCAATGCGTCGGGATCCTCGGCGGCGGCCAGCTCCCGCCGGTAGGCCACGGCCACGCCCCCTTCCACCGGCAGCGCCCCGGACTCCGCCGAGGGCCACAGCAGCAGGTAGGCGTCCGGCCCGTAGTGGGCTGCACCGGCCACGCCGAAGGTCTTGTGCACCTGCACGGACGCCCACGGCACGGTAGCCTGGGCCGCAGCTGCCACTGCGGCCATGCCGTAGCGGATGGTGCCCTCTGCCTCCGCCTTGGGCCCGATCATGAAGCCCGGCTCGTCGACGAAATCCACCACCGGAAGGTGAAACGTGTCGGCCAGTTCGATGAACCGACGGACCTTCTGGGCCCCGGCTGCACTCATGGCGCCAGCATAGAAGCGGCAGTCGTTGCCCAGCAGCATCACCGGCTGTCCGGACAGCCGGGCCAGCATCGCGATCTGATCACGGCCGTAGCCCCGCGCCAGCTCGAAGCAGGACTCGGCATCTGCCACCAACGTCATGACGCGCCGCATGTCGAAGGGCTGACGGCGGTTGCGCGGGACGATACTGAGCAGTTCGTCCTCGCAGCGGTCCAGCGGGTCGCTGCAGGGTGTGCGCGGCGGCAGTTCCCAGACGTTCGCCGGCAGGTAGGACAGGAAGCGGCGGATCTGAGCCAGGGCGCCGTCCTCGTCCTCCGCCAAGTTGTCGACCACACCGGAACGAATGTGCACGCGGTGGCCGCCGAGTTCCTCCTTGGTGATGGATCGACCCAGCGCCCGCTCCACCAGGGCGGGGCCACCGGCCATGACCTGGGTGCCCTCGCGGACCATGACGGAGAAATGCGACGCCACCAGACGACCGGCCGGAAAGCCCGCCACGGCGCCGAGCCCCGCCGATGCCACCGGGATCTGCGCCAGCGCGTCTGCAATGATGCGGAACCGCGGCTCCGTATGCACCGGTTCGCCCACCGTGCCGCCGGGCTTGCCGCCGCCCCGGACGCTGCCTCCGCCGCCTTCGAGGAGGCGGATCAAGGGCACCCGGTAGCGGACCGCGAGATGCTCCGCGTAGACGGACTTGCGCAGGCCGGCCGCGTTCGGGGAGCCGCCCTTGAGGGTGAAGTCCTCGCCGCCGACCACCACCCGGCGGCCGTCCACGGCACCGAAACCGAGAACGTAGTTTGCCGGGGTGTAGCCGTCCGGCTGCCCATGCTCGTCGGTCTCCGGCGTGGCGGTGGCGCGACCGAACTCCCGGAAGCTGCCGTCATCGAGCAGCCGCTGGATGCGCTCCCGGACCGTGAGCCGGCCCTGGCCGTGCTGGCGCTCGATGCCCGCGGGTCCGCCCTGGGCGCGGGCATACTCACGGCGGCGGCGGATCTCCTCCGCCTCGGCTTTCCAGGTCATCGCTGCGCTCCTGTGAGGATCAGGGCCGATGGGTCAGGTTCTCCGGGGCGATCACCTCGATGTGGTCGCGGTGTACGTTGAGAAACTCGGCCTGAAAAATGATACGGCCGTCGTTGGCGCGCACCTCGGCATCCACCACCGCGAGGAAGTTCTTCGCGCTGGTGACGTGGTCCGTGACACGCTCGTCCACCGCCAGCATGATCTTGCCGCGGATGCGGTAGTTCGCAGTCAGCAGCACCACTGACGTGGCAACGAAGCCGGTCCGGTTGTCATCGCTCATGGCATGCCCTCCCCCCTTAGGGAAGTGCTGATCAACTGCTTAGAGAAGCCTTGGCGCGACCCCGCGCTCAGGCGGCCGGATCCGCGAAGCGCGGCGCCCTCTTCTCAAAATTCGCGCGAATCGCCTCCACCTGATTCGGACTGCCGATCAGGGCCGCCTGCAGGCTGGCCTCGAGGCCGAGGCTTGAGTGCGCGTCAGCGTGCCAGCTCGCGTCGAGGAGCTGCTTGCCGGCGCGAATGGCATCCGGCGAGCGAGCGGCAATCTCCTGCGCCATCGTCAGGGCGTCGGCCAGCGGATCAGCGCTGACCCGGGTCACGAGGCCGAGCTGGCAGGCTTCCTCGCCGCTGACGATGCGCCCAGAGAAGGTGAGCTCCTTGACGACGTCGAGCCGGACCAGATCCCGGATCGTCTGCGTGAGGCCCATGTCAGGGACCAGTCCCCACTTGATCTCCATCACCGACAGCTTCGCATCGGGCGTGGCAATGCGGATATCCGCACCCAGCGCGACCTGCAGGCCACCGCCATAGGCGACGCCATGGATGGCAGCGATGACGGGGACTGGCATGCGTTTCCAGACGAACGCGGGCCGCTGAGCGCGATTGTCGGGATGCTCCGAGTCCCGAGCCAGTGCGCCGCTGTTCGTCGCGGCCCCCGTGGTGGCTGGCTCGACCCGACCGCTGTCGCTCATACCCTGGAAGCTCGCGAAATCGAGCCCGGAACAGAATCCGGGGCCGTTGCCGGACAGGACCACGGCCCGCACGTCGTTGCGCGTGGCGAGACTTTCGCCCGCCGCAATGATCGCTGAGAACATGTCCTGGGACAGGGCGTTGTACTTGTCCGGTCGATTCAGACGGACGTCCGCGACCCCATCTTCCACTCGGATCTCCACCAGTTCGCTCATCACTCATTCCACTCCAGATTCAGGGTTAGCGATCCGGGACTTCCGGTCGCGCTCCGTTCAGATCGAAATCGGGACACCCGCCACCCAACGGTGGCTGGCCACCACAACCGCATACAGCGCCAGCCCCAGCAACACCTTGCCAACCCCGAGTTCAGCGGCGGCGAAACGGTTGCGACCGGCCGCAATGGCGGCGAAGGGCAGATTGGAGGTCGCAGCGGCGAAGGCGGGCCACGCCTCACCGGCCTGCCGCGCCTTTTTGCGGTCGATCAGCAGAGTACCGCCTCCCGCCACCAGCGCAATGGCCCCAAGGAAGATCAGGGTGGCCAGATCGCCGTTGGGGGCGACATGGGCCAGCGCCCAGATCAGGAACGCCCACTGCACCGGGTGACGGGTGATGCGCAACACCCCGCGCACCGTTTCCGGGTCCGCCAGCCGCCCTTCCTGCCCGACGCTGGTCGGATTCGGACCCAGCAGGCCGGTGACCAGGAGCACGAACGCGACGGGCATCAGCAGCAGCGAGAACCAAGTCTGCCAGGGCGCCGGGTACCACAGCCAGATGTTCCGCGGCGCATCGGCCCAGGCCAGGATCAGGAACGTGAGCGTGGCCACGGCCAGCAGCGAATAGGCACCGAGGTAGGCCCCTTCGCCCAGCCGGGATGTCAGCCAAGCCCGCAGGCCGGTGCTGCTGATGCCGAGATGGGTGGCGATCCAGAGGGCAGCAGCGATCACGAGTTCGGTCATGTGTCCTCCGCAGCGCGGTGATGCAGCGGATCGGCATCCCGTTCACCGCCAGCAATGGGACCACGGTGACGAGGATGCGGCAAGGTCCGCCTTAGTTGAAACGTCCTGGAACGGGGGCACCGCTGCTGGATCCGCTTCCCTATACTGACCCGATCGTCAGGTCGGGAGGACGCGATGAGCTGGAAGTCGGAGATCGAAGAACTCAGACGCCGGGAGGCGCTGGCCGCACAGATGGGGGGTGCTGAGAAGGTCGGCCGCCAGCACGGGCGCGGCAAGCTCGACGTGCGCGAAAGGGTGCGGCGTCTGCTTGACCCCGACAGCTTCCACGAGATAGGCAAGATCTCGGGGCGCGCCACGGTCAACGCGGAAGGCGAGCTCAAGGACTTTTCGCCTGCCAACTTCATCTTCGGGCGCGGGCGCATCGACGGCCGCACAGCGGTGGTCGCGGCGGACGACTTCACGGTACGCGGGGGCGCCGCCGATGCCGCCATTGCCGGCAAACAGATCATGGCGGAGCGGCTGGCCCGGGAACTCAGGGTGCCCATCGTCCGTCTGCTGGACGGCACCGGCGGCGGCGGTTCCGTGAAGACGCTGGACGATCCGGATGCGCGTACCTACGTCCCGCTGAACCCGGGTTGGGATCACGTGGTCGCAGCGCTGGCGGAAGTGCCGGTGGTGTCCCTGCTGCTCGGTCCGGTCGCTGGTCTCGGCGCTGCCCGTGCAGTGACGAGCCACTATTCGGTGATGGTGCGCGACCTCGCTCAGCTGTTCGTCGCCGGGCCCGTCGTCGTGAACCGTCTCGGGGAGAACACCGACAAGGAATCCCTCGGGGGCTCCAGGATCCACACCCGCAACGGTGCCGTCGACGACGAAGCCGCCAGCGAGGACGAGGCCTTCGAGCGCGCACGCACGTTTCTCGGTTACCTGCCGGAGTCGGTGTGGGAACTGGCGCCCCGAGGCGAGCGTCACGATCCGCCGGAGCGCACTGACGAGGCCCTGATCGACATCGTTCCCCGCGACCGGCGCAAGGTCTACAAGATGCGCACCATCATCGATTCGGTGGTGGATCAGTGCAGTTTCTTCGAGATCGGCCGTCATCACGGACGCTCGCTGATCACCGGTCTGGCACGGCTGGACGGCTGGCCAGTGGCGCTGCTGGCTGAGGATCCCTACCACTACGGCGGCGGCTGGACCGCGGCTGCGAGCCAGAAAGCCGTGCGCTTCGTGGACCTGGCCGAGACGTTCCATCTGCCGGTGGTACATCTGGTGGACAATCCGGGTTTTCTGATCGGCAGCGCGTCGGAGCAGGCGGCGACGATCCGCCACGGTGCGCGGGCGCTGGCCGCCATCTATCAGGCCGACGTGCCCTGGTGCTCGGTGCTGATCCGCAAGGTTTTCGGCGTCGCGGGTGCCGCCCATTCGAATGGGCATCGGGTGCAGTACCGCTATGCATGGCCCTCGGGGGACTGGGGTTCGCTGCCGGTGGAAGGGGGCGTGGAGGCTGCGTACTCCGCTCTGCTGGAGCAGGCGGAGGATCCCGAGGCCATGCTCGCGGAGATCACGGAGCGGCTGAATCGGGTGCGCTCCCCGTTCCGTACGGCGGAGGCGTTCATGGTGGAGGAGATCATCGACCCGCGAGAGACGCGGCCGCTGCTGTGCGAGTTCGCCAACATCACGGCAAAGCTGCGCACGCCCGGCCCCGTCCGGCTGCGCTATCGGCCGTAGCAGCGCAACGCTTTGTTGGAGCATGACGCAGTGGGAGCTCACGTCCGCGGAGCGGGCGTGGCGATGACATCGACGTGGCAGCAGGTTCGAACCCGGCGGCGGAGCCGCCGGTCGCGACGCCGGCCTGCGGCCGACGTTTACTCCCACTGGCGGTTCGC
>REEU01000177.1 GCA_007694905.1 Gammaproteobacteria bacterium
GCCGCAGGCGCCGCAGCGATCCCGGAGGCCTCCAGCCACGAAGCGTTGCGAACACAGCTCGGCCCGTCCGCGCTGGGCGCGGCCTGGGCGCTCCCACGGCGTGACGCAGATCGCGACGCCCGCTTCGCGGACGTCAGCGCCCACTGCGCCTCGTTCGACCCGGCCTAGAGGGCGGTGCCTGCGGGGCCGAAGGGCTTCAACTTGAGCAGGATGGCCGGCAGCAGCGTCAGATTGGCCAGCAGCGCCAGCAGCATGGCCGCCGAGGTCAGACTGCCGAAGTAGATGGTGGGATTGAAGTTGGAGAACACCAGCATCGAGAAGCCGGCGGCGACGGTCAGCGCGGTGTAGAAGATCGCATGCCCGATGGAGTTGTGACTCGCGGCGAGTGCGGCCTCGTAGCTCGGCGCCCGCGGTAGCTCGCGGCGGAAGCGGTGCACGTAGTGGATCGTGCCGTCGACGCCGATGCCGATGACGATGGCAGCAATGGTAATGGTCATCATGTCCAGCGGTAGCCTGAGCCAGCCCATCAGACCGAGTACGGCTGCCGCGGCGAGGCCGTTCGGGATGATGGCAATGAGGCCCAGGAGGATGGAGCGGAACAGGATGATGAACGTGACCAGGATGCCTGCTGCCACCCACAGCAGGGTCGTGTTCTGGGATTGGAACAGGCCCTGCAGCATGTTGTTGAACAGCACCATCATGCCTGAGAGCTCGTAGCGATCACGATCCAGGCCGGTTTCTTCCTCGATGCCGTGTTCGATCCGCTGCAGGAACTCGTTGCGCTTGAGATTGGGGTCGCTGTCGATCATGCGGATCGAGATACGCGCCTCGTTGGCGGAGGGCGAAGCGTAGGGCGCGAGCAGCGCCTCCTGGAACTCCACCGGCACGGCGCCGATGACGAACGCGAGCTCCGCGCCGCCGAGTGGCTCACCGTCGTTGAAGTCCATCGCGATGGCATGCAGCGTCGCAAGCGAGATCACCTTGCCGGTCTCGGGCTGGGCTTCGAGGTAGGCGTGAACGTCCTCGATCAGAGCGATCTTGTCCGGCGTGAACCAGTAGCGATCAGCGCCCAGCGCGTCCTCAGGAGCGTCGTCCATCAGCGGGTCGTCGAAGGGATCGCCCGACAGCATGTCGTCGTCGGCGAAGGGGTCGCCGAACGGATCGTCCGCGTCATCGAATTCGAACTTCGGCTCATCCGGGAAGCGGATGATCACGTCCAGCGGCGTGGTTCCGCCCAGGTGCTCGTCGACGAAGGCCATGCCCTGGTAGATCTCGGTCGACTTCTGGAAGTAGTCGATGAAACTGTTTTCGACGGTCAGGCGCGACATGCCCCAGCCCGACAGTACCGCCACCAGGGCACAGATGACGATCACCGTCACAGGCTGGGCATTGGTGCCGCGGGCCAGTAGGGCGGTGACGCCGACGGCCCGGGCGATCGTCTCACGCCCGCTGCCATCAGGCAGCAGCATCACGACGGCCGGGAACAGAGTGAACGCCACGACCAGCGCGACGCCCACGCCGATGGTCATCATCCAGCCGAAGTCGATCACCGGCACGATGCCGGATGACACCAGCGAGGCGAAGGCCACCATGGTGGTGATGGCGGTGTAAAAGCAGGGCCAGAACCGATGCTGCACCGTGTCGATCATCAAGGTGCGAACGTCGAGCGTCGGGTCACGGTTCTGCAGCTCGCGAAAGCGCACGGTCAGGTGGATGGTCAGGGAGATGCTGATGATGATCAACAGAGAGACGAAGTTGGACGAGATCACCGTGATCGGCCAGTTCACCCAGCCGAGGAAGCCCACCATGTAGAGCACGGTGAGACCGCCGCAGGCCAGAGGTAGTAGCACCCAGCGCAGGCGGCGGAAGAAAAACGCCAGCATGGCGATGACCAGCAGCAGGACACCGATGCCGAACGTCCTGAGATCGCCGCGAATGAAGCTGAGCATGTCGTCGGCGATCATGGTGACACCGCCCACGAACAGGGTGTCGCCGTTGCGGAACGAATCCACGACGGCGCGGACGTCAGCCACCAGTCGCTGCTGCCGCGCACCAGCGGCCCGACGCAGCTGCTCCAACTCCCGCTGCAAGGCCTCGAATTCGGCCCGCTGCGCGTCGTCTAGACCTTCGCGCTGGCGCTGGATGAGCAGTTCGTTGCGCTGGGTGATGACGCGGGTGTAGTGGCCGTCGCTCTCGAGGTTGACCTGGATTGCGGTGCTGCGCCCGTCCGCGCTCACCAGCAGCTCCCGGTACAGGGGGCTCGTGGTCAGCTCTTCCAGTGCGAGCTCGAGATCGACGTCGTCGGACGTCAGGGTCCGAACGTTGTCCGCCAGCTCCGAGAGCGGTGCCGGCGGTGACCGCAGCAGCGGAACGTCGACCATGCTCAGGACCGAGGCGACACCATCCACTTCGGCGAGGCGGTCCCGCAATGCCTGCACGGTGGCGATGGACTCCGGCGCCAACAGGTCTCGCGCAGGCGTGAACGTCACCAGCAGGAAGTCCCCGCCACCGTAGCGCTCGTTCACCTCCCGCCACTGAGCCAGATCCGGGTCCGTCTCCAAGACCAGGGAGTCGGAGGAGGCATCCAGCCGGAAGTCCCGGGCGCCGATGGTCGCCACCACCGCCAGCGCCAGCAGCAGGGCAAGGGTCGACCAGGGGCGGTCGATGACGAGGGCAGAGTAAAGCCTGGGCATGATTCCGTCGCGCGCAGATGGCCGCGCGGAGCGGACGCATCGCTGGTGGGTTCTAATGAGGGCTGTAAGATACCAGCGCACCCGCTGGCTTCACAGGGGAACGACGAGTCCATGCCATACGATCCTGCCGCGCCCATGGACCGCCAACTCGAGGAGGACATCCATATCGTTACCACCGGCGGCACGATCGACAAGATCTATTTCGATGCTCTGTCGGACTTCCAGGTGGGCGCACCGCAGATCGAAGTGTTTCTGCGCGAGGCGAACGTCAGCTTTTCCTGGCGTTTGACCCCGCTGATGCGCAAGGACAGTCTGGAGTTGACCGATGACGATCGGGAAGCGGTACTTGCTGAGGTGCGGGAATCTTCCGCAGAGCGCATTCTTATCACCCATGGTACCGATACGATGCTCACCACCGCGAAGGTACTCGAGGCCGTCGTCGACAAGACCATCGTGCTCACCGGCGCCATGTGTCCGGCGACCCAGCGCGGTTCCGATGCCGCATTCAACATCGGCTTCGCCATTGGTGTGCTGCAGACGCTTCCGGCGGGCGTTCATGTGGCCATGAACGGTCAGGTGTTCGCCCCCGGACAGGCCCGCAAGAACCGGGTGGCGAACCGTTTCGAATCCTGTGAGGAGCAACCGTGAGTGATTTCAGCGACGTCAGGCTGAAGGGACCCTGGAACGCGGAGGACGTGGTGTCCTTCCTGGAGCGGGAACGGTCACCGTTGCGTCTCGCACTGAACGGCCGCGACGGCTTTCCCCTGGTAGCATCGCTGTGGTTCCGTTATGCACAGGGTGCGTTGTGGTGCGCCACCCACCAGGAGTCCGCAGTGGCGCGGCGACTGACGCAGGATCCCAGGGTCGCGTTCGACGTGTCAGTGAACGATCCGCCCTATCTGGGTGTCCGCGGGCAGGCAGCGGTCGAGCGCCTGCCCGAAGCGGGTGCCCGGGAGCTCGAGGCGCTGCTCGAACGCTATCTCGGCGGGACGGACTCGTCGCTTGCGCAGTGGCTGCTGTCCCGAGCCGATGAGGAGGTGGCCTTGCGCATCCGACCGAAGTGGATCACAGCCTGGGACTTCAGCGACCGCATGCCGTCACGCTGATGGTGCGCCTGGTTGTGGAGCAGCCGCCCGGCCAACTCACAAGTGGGTGGTTAAGTTATTGATAATTAGATATTTAATTCGCGAGCGGAGGCGCCGGACCGGAGTGGGAGCCGCAGCGATCGTCGGCGCTCTTCGGGGCTGGTCGCGCGTCTTCAAGGCGGGGACGCTGCGCGGTATCCTGAGAGGTCACGGCGCAGGTCATGCAGGGCGACTAGACGCGTTCCGAGCAGCCGGTGGAGATGTCCTGCGTCACGTTCAGCAGCAACCTCGTGGCTCCGGCCCGAGGTCTTCGGTTCCCGCACCCGGCCGCGTCCGTCGGCGCCTGGAGCGCACGCAAAGCATGTCTCGCTGGTTCGCCACCCGTCCATTCGCCGTGCTGCTGCTGGCGTACCTGCCCGGCATCGCGTTCGGCTATGTCAGTGACACACGGCAGCAGCTTACGTTCCTTGCGGCCAAGCAGTTCAACGAATGCGTCGCCGGGTCCCGCATTCCACGCCTGACCGCACTGCAGGTGCGCAACCTCGTCCGCGGCAATCTGGCAGAGGGCGAGGTGGGCATGGCCCGCCGGGCGACCCGCTGGCAGTTCTACGACCGCAGCAACCAGGATACGCCGCGCGTGCTGTGGAGTATCGACACGCGACTGCACAAGCGCTTCGACTCGGTGGCGTCGGCTGTCCTGGCGGAGGACATCGAGCGTGAACTGGAGCGGTACGAGCACCTCGGCGTCGTCATTCATTATCTGCAGGGTGTGACGGTGCCGGCCAATGTGGTGCCGATCTTTCATCCGCGGCCGTGGCGCTGGAACTCGGCCGACAGCTTCGTTCGCTATCCGCTGGACCGGGAGGCCCTGCTTTTGCAGCTCAGGAACAGCTGCGTCGAACTGCTGGCGACGCCGGAAGCGGAAGGGCTCGATGCCCTGCTCGATCGTACCGCTGCCGTCACCATCGCCAACATCCGCGCGCCCATCGCGGACATGGATGCCAGCTGGCAGGTGTTCTGGCGTGAATCGGAGGCCGGCGAGTTCGGCAGCTATGGACCGGCTGGGAACAACTTCGGTCAGGAAGCGGACTTTCCCTGTCGCTCCGAGCGTTGCCGTCTGCTCGAGGATGATCCGATCTATCGGGATTTCGCGCTCAGGCAGCATCGTCTTGCCGTCGTCTCCACCATGCGGTCCATGCTCATCCTGCAGCGCTTCCGCGCCGAGCGGGATCCGACCCTGACCGAGCCCGGTTGGGATATCTCACCCCTGCTGCCCTCCGCGGACGGCTGAGCGGAGACGGAGGCCCGGAACGTGGGACAGGAAGTGGATGGTGATGAGTTCGACGCCGAAGCCTTTTCGGCGTTCGAGCAGCGTCTGAACGAAGAAACCGCCGCGCTTGAAAGCTGGTTTCTGGAACAGCGCTTCTCGCACCGCGCCTGGATGGCCGGCTTCGAGCTGGAAGCCTGGCTCATGGGCTCGGATGCGCTTCCGCTCGCCATGAACGACGCCTTCCTCGCTGCCCTCGGCAACGATCTCGTGGTACCGGAACTGTCGCGCTTCAATGTCGAGATCAACGGCAGCCCCACGAGCCTCCAGGGGCGTGCGTTCAGCCGTCTCGAGGACGAACTCGTCCATACCTGGGACCAGTGTCAGGACGTTGCGGAGGACCTCGGTGCCCAGCTGCTCATGATCGGCATTCTGCCCACCCTGGCACCGGAAATGCTCAATCTCGGCAACATGTCCTCCCTGAAGCGCTACAAGGCGTTGAACAATCGGCTCATGGCGCTGCGTCACGGCCAGCCCTTCGAACTCGACATCGAAGGTCGCGAGCAGATTCGGCGCACGCATCCCGATCTGATGCTGGAAGCGGCGGCGACCTCGTTCCAGATTCATCTGCAGGTCCGTCAGGCGGACGCGGTGAGGCTCTACAACGCGGCCCTTGCCGTGTCCGGCCCCATGGTGGCGGTGAGCGCCAACTCGCCGTTGCTGTTTGGCCATGATGTGTGGGACGAAACCCGGATTCCCCTGTTCGAGCAGGCCGTCGCGGCCGGGTCCGACGCCTGGCAGCGGGTGTCGTTCGGACGGGACTACTGCCACGCCTCACTGTTCGAGCTGTTCGAGGAGAATCGTGGTCACTATCCGATACTGATCCCGGCGCAGCGCGACGAGGGCATCGCGAGCCTCGGCCATGTCCGCTTTCACAACGGCACGATCTGGCGCTGGAACCGGCCGTTGATCGGGTTCGACCATGACGGTCTGCCGCATCTTCGCATTGAGCATCGAGTGGTTCCTGCAGGGCCGACCATCATCGACAGCATCGCCAACGCGGCGTTGTTCTACGGCATGCTCGCGACCCTTGGCCGGCGCTCGAAACCCATCGAAAACGAGCTTCCGTTCAGCGCCGCGCGGGGCAACTTCTATGCCTGCGCGCGCCATGGCCTGGACGCGCAGGTGCAGTGGCCGGGCGCCCGCGGGCGGGCGGACGTACGCAAGCTGCTGACGGACGTTCTGCTGCCCGAGGCGCGCCTCGGCCTGATCTGGCTGGGCGTGCCGACCCGGGAAGTGGATCACTACCTGGAGGTGATCGAAGGCCGCCTTAGCAGGGATCAGACCGGGGCGCGTTGGCAGCGCCGCTGGGCCGAGCGCCACGGCCGGGATCTCGCCGAACTTACGCTTGCCTATCTGGAGCGGCAGCAGGGTGGGGAACCCGTGCACCGCTGGTCGCTGTGAGCATGCAACCATGCGCCTGATCGAGTTTTCCGCGCCGCCGCCAGGGCTGTTCGAGCTGTCGGCCCGGGAGCTGTATCGGCAGCTGGACGGTCCCGCGTTGGTGCACGTCGACGGCGAACGGCAGCCGCCGCTGCTGGTGTCGGTGCTGCTGCACGGCAACGAACCCGTGGGTTGGGATGCGGTACGGGAGCTCGTCGTCCGCCGCCGCGATAACAACGGCCGCCTGCCGCGGGCGCTGACCGTGTTCATCGGCAACGTCACGGCCGCCCGGGAGGGACAGCGCCGCCTGGACGGCCAGCCGGACTACAATCGCGTCTGGAAAAACGCTCCCGGGCCGGAAGGCGAGCTCGCCCGGGAGGTCACGGCGCGCCTGCGGTCGGCGCCGCCGTTTGCTGCAGTTGACATCCACAACAACACCGGCGTGAATCCGCACTATGCCTGTATCACGCGCCTGGACCCCCACAGTCTGGCGTTGGCCCGCATGTTTTCGCGCCCGGTGGTGTACGTGCGTACGCCGGACACGATCCTGGCAGCGGCGCTGGCGCCGTTCACCACGGCCGTGATCCTCGAAGCCGGACGTCCGGGTGAGCGTCGCGGCGTCGAGCACGTGATCGAGTACCTGGATCACTGCCTCGAGCTCGAGTCCCTGCCGCAGCCGACCCCGCAGCTGCCCTTGGATCTGTTCGAAACCGTTGCGACCGTGCGGGTGCGTGGTGGCGCCCGCTTCGGCTTCGCACCGGGTGGGGTCATGGACGCGAGTGCACCAATGGAGCTGCAGCTGCTGGAGGAATTCGAGCACTACAACTTCGAGGAACTGGCGGCCGGAACCCTTTTCGGCTATGTCGCGGGCAGGGGCCCGCTGCCCCTTGAGATCTCCGATGTGGCGGATCGGGACGTGGCCGGGCACTACGTCCGCGTGGAAGGGCAAGAGCTCCGGCTGGCGCGGGACCTGGTGCCTGCCATGTTTTCTCCGGACCCGGCGATCATTCGCCAGGATGTGGTGTGCTACTTCATGGAGCGCGTGCCCCACGACCGTGCTTGATCCGCGGCCGCGAGGCGCCTATGTTCATGCTCAGTCATATGTATTATTCGCCTGAGAGGCCGACGGGCTCCTGGCGAGGGAGGGCATCGTCATGGCAGCGCAACACGATCTCGTGGTTCGCGGCGGCACGGTGGTGGACGGCACCGGCGCTGATCCGGTCACCGCAGATGTGGCCATTCGCGACGGCAAGGTGACGGAAGTCGGACGGGTCGGCGGGCGCGGTCGCGAGGAGATCGACGCCGACGGTCTGCTGGTCACGCCGGGCTTCGTTGATATTCACACCCACTATGACGGGCAGGCCACTTGGGATTCCCGGCTTGCACCTTCTTCCTGGCACGGCGTGACCACCGTGGTCATGGGCAACTGCGGCGTCGGCTTCGCGCCCTGCCGGCCCGACGATCACGACATGCTGGTCCGGCTGATGGAAGGGGTGGAGGACATCCCTGGTGTCGTGCTGGCGGAAGGCTTGAGCTGGAACTGGGAGAGCTTCCCCGAGTTTCTCGATGCCCTCGAGGGTCGGCGCCACGACATCGATTTCGCGGCCCAGCTGCCTCACGGGGCGCTCCGCGTCTACGTGATGGGTGAGCGTGGGGCCAACCGGGAGGCCGCCAGCGCGGATGAGATCACAGCCATGGCGGCGCTTGCCCGGGAAGCCATGGACGCTGGCGCGCTGGGCTTCACCACGTCGCGTACGCTCAACCATCGCACCAGTGACGGGCAGCCGACCCCGACCCTGACTGCGGCGGAGGAGGAACTGCTCGGGATCGCCATGGGCCTGAAAGCGGCGAACAAGGGCGTGCTGCAGTTCGTCACCGACTTCAAGGATGCCAAGGTCGAGTTCGCCATGCTGCGGCGGCTGGTGGCGGAGTCCGGACGGCCCCTGTCCGTGTCGCTGGCCCAGGCGGAAGTTGCACCGGATGCCTGGCAACGGCTGCTCGGCTGGGTCGAGGAGGCGGCCGAATCCGGGCTGCCCATGCGGGCCCAGGTCGCTGGTCGCCCAGTGGGTCTGATGCTGGGTCTGGATGCCACCCTGAATCCGTTCATCTCCCATCCCACGTTCAAGACGCTGGCAGGGCTGCCGCTGGCAGAGAAAGTGGCCCGGCTGCGCGATCCCGCCGTCCGCGAAACGCTGCTGGGAGAGTCGCCGGCGACGGATCACCCGTTCATGCGCGCGGTGCTGTCGAACTTCGAGAAGATGTTCGTGCTTGGCGATCCACCCGACTACGAGCAGGACCCGAGCCGGAGCCTCGGCGCCCAGGCGCGGGCGCGGGGCATTCGCCCGGAAGAGCTGGCCTACGACCTCATGCTCGAGGACGAGGGCCGGGCGATGCTCTACTTCCCGTTCCTGAACTACGCCAGCAACTCGCTGGAACCTTCCCTGGCCATGATGAAAAGCCCGCACAGCGTGCTCGGCCTCGGCGACGGCGGCGCCCACCTCGGCACCATCTGCGACGCCAGCTTCAGCACCCACATGCTGACCCATTGGACCCGGGACCGGAGCAGGGGCGAGCGCCTCGGCATTGCCGAGGTGGTGAAGTGGCACACGCAGGACACGGCGGCGGCGGTGGGACTGAACGACCGCGGCCGCCTCGCACCCGGCTACAAGGCGGATCTGAACCTCATCGATTACGACCGCCTGCGCCTGCGCCCGCCGCGCATGGTCCACGACCTGCCGGCAGGCGGGCGGCGCCTGATGCAGGACGCTGAGGGCTACCGCTACGCCATTGTCTCGGGCGAGGTGACCTATCGCGACGGTGAGCCCACCGATGCACTGCCCGGTCGGCTCATTCGCGGCGCCCAGCCCACGCCGGGGTAAAGCGGTGCTCAATGCGGTTGCAGCGCGGAAGCCCGCCACGAACGATCGTTCACGCAGTCGCGAGAGGAACAGCGACGATGTACGCGAGGCCCGAGTGGGAGCCTACGTCCGCGCAGCGGGCGTCGCGATCTGCGTCACGCCTGAACCCGGCGGCAGTGCGCGATCGCGACGCCGCCTTGCAGCCTATGCGGCCCAGGGACATCAGCTCCCACTGACGCCACAACACGTCCGACCGCATCGACGGGTGGTATGTTCTTCCAAGGGAGAGTGGGAGGAGGCAGATGGAGGGGAAGCGCATGGCACACGTACCACGAGTGCTGGAAGCCCGCTGCGAGTGGACGGCAGCGGACGTGGCCGATGAGGCGAGTTGGACTGAACGCCTCGATCAGGAGGAGTGTGCGGAACTCGATGCGGCCCTGCGCCATGCGCTGGCCCATTCCGACGACGTGCTTGCCATCGGCCGTGAACACTTTCCCTTGCCTCATCTTGGTCCGCGGCTGCGGGAGATCCAACGCGAACTGATCGACGGCCGCGGATTCGTACGGCTGCGCGGAATCGACCGCGACCGCTACAGCCAGGCGGAAATGGAAATGCTGTACTGGGGCATCGGCATGCACCTCGGTTCACCCTGGCCCCAGAACAAGCATGGTCACGTCCTCGGCGACGTCACCGATCAGGGCAAGCGTGGCGACGATCCCACCTCCCGTGGCAACGAGATCGGCGGCTCGGCGCTGCCTTTCCACTGCGACGGCTCCGATCTGGTGGGGCTGATGTGCCTGCGCAACGGTCGTGAGGGCGGGCTCTCTGCGGTGGCGAATGCAGTTCTGATCCACAACACGCTGGTGCGGGAGAGCCCTGAGCTGGCTGCCGAATTGTATCTGCCGCAACCCTTCGATTTTCGCGGTGAGCAGCCTCCGGGAAAGCCGGGCTGGTACGCGCTGCCCATCTTCACCGAGTGGAACGGCCGCCTGTTCGTGCGCTGCATCCGCCCCTACATCCTGGCCTCGCAGCGGCACGAGGATGCGCCGCGGCTCACCCCGCGCGCCCTGGAGGCGCTTGATCGGGTGGAAGCGCTGGCGAATGATCCGGACCATCACGTGAAGATGGCCCTGGAGCCGGGCGACATGCAGTTCATCAACAATTACCACGTCCTCCACGGCCGTACTGCCTACACCGATGACCGCGCCGAGGGTCGCGTGCGGCATCTGAAGCGGCTGTGGCTGGAGACGGACGTGCTGGCGGAGCGGCCGCCGTATTTCGCCAATCACGTCGGCTCCCATTGGAACGACCGGCGCAGCGCCAGCCGCATCGAGGCGCTGTAGGCGAGCGCGCGTGCGCGCCGCCCCAGGCCAGGGCCGAGCGCACGCGCTCGGGCCTACAAGGACGTCAGGGCATTGCTCCGTAGGCGAGCGCGCGTACGCGCCGCCCCAGGGCCGCCGCATACGGACCACCGTGCGCGGGCCGAGCGCACGCGCTCGTGCCTACAAAGACGCCAGGGCATCACTCTGTAGGCGAGCGCGTGTACGCGCCGCCCAGGGCCGCACCAGGAGGACGAGACACCATGAGCGAAGCCATCGCAACGACCGACGAACTGCCGGATCCGGTGTCCACGCCGCTGGAGATGCTGGACGTCAGCGACTCGCGCCTGTACCAGCGCGACGCATGGCGACCGTACTTCGAACGCCTGCGGCGCGAAGATCCGGTGCATTACGTGGCCGACAGTCCCTTCGGCCCGTACTGGTCCGTGACCCGCTTCGACGACATCGTCCACGTCGACAGCCACCACGACATCTTCTCCTCGGAGCCCACCATCGCCATCGGTGATCCGCCTCCCGAGGGGGGCATCGACAACTTCATCCAGATGGATCCGCCGAAGCACGACGATCAGCGCAAGGTGGTGCAGCCGGTAATGGCCGCCCGCAACCTCATGCAGCTGGAACCCATTATCCGCGAGCGGGCAGGTCGCATCCTCGATGCGTTGCCGGAGAATGAGACCTTCAACTGGGTGGACGCGGTGTCCATCGAGCTGACGACGCAGATGCTCGCCACGCTGTTCGACTTCCCCTTCGAGGACCGACGCAAACTCACCTACTGGTCCGACCTGTCCATCGGTTCGCCTGAGACTACCGGCGCGGATCTGGGCGGCGTCACCCGGGAAGAGCAGCATGCCGGCCTGATGGAGTGCATGAACGTTTTCCTGGAGCTGTGGCAGGAACGTGCCCGGGCCGAACCTGGTGAGCGGCTCGATCTGATCACCATGCTGGCGCACGGAGAGGCGACCCGCGACATGCCTACCCGGCCCGCGGAGTTCCTCGGCAACATCATGCTGCTCATCGTCGGCGGCAACGACACCACCCGCAACAGCATTTCCGGCGGGGTGCTGGCGCTGAACCAGTTTCCTGACGAGTACGCAAAGCTGCGTGCGAATCCGGGCCTGATTCCCCAACTCGTACCCGAGGTGATCCGCTGGCAGACGCCGGTGCTGCACATGCGCCGGACCGCGAAGCAGGACACGGAGCTCAACGGCAAGCGCATCTCCGCCGGCGAGAAGGTCGTGATGTGGTACATCTCCGGCAACCGGGACGAAGGGGTCATCGACCGCTCCGACGAGCTCGTCATCGAGCGGCCCAATGTGCGGCATCACGTCGCTTTCGGCTTCGGGATCCATCGCTGCATGGGCAACCGGCTCGCGGAGATGCAGCTCAGGGTGGTGTGGGAGGAAATCATGGCCCGCTTCCACACCGTCGAGGTGGTCGGCGAGCCGAAGCGCCTGCGCTCGAATTTCATTCGCGGCATTCTGGATCTGCCGGTGCGCGTGCACCGGCACTGAGGAGATACAGACCTATGTACGACACCCTTATTCGCGGCGGCACCCTGGTGGATGGTCACGGCGGTCCCGCCATCACCGGCGATCTGGCCATCAAGGATGGATTGATCGTCGCCGTCGGCGGGCGCATCGACGGGCAGGCGCGGGAAGAAGTGGATGCCGCCGGCTGCCTTGTGACGCCGGGCTGGGTCGACGTGCACACCCACTACGACGGCCAGGTGACCTGGGACGATGCCATGGATCCGTCCGCCAGCCATGGTGTGACCACGGTCGTAATGGGCAACTGCGGTGTCGGCTTCGCACCGGTGCGTCCGGGCGGTGAGCAGGAGCTCATCGAGTTGATGGAGGGCGTGGAGGACATTCCCGGCTCGGCCCTGCACGAAGGCATGCCCTGGGGCACCTGGGAGAGCTATCCGGAGTACCTGGATTTCCTGTCGGGGCGCAGCTACGCCCTGGACGTGGGTTCGCTGCTGGCCCACGGCGCCGTGCGCACCTACGTCATGGGCGCACGCGGCCGGGACAATGCGCCGGCAACCACCGAAGATCTCGAACGCATGCAGGCCATCGTCACCGCCGGAGTGCAGGCAGGCGCCATGGGATTCTCCACGTCGCGCATTCTCGGGCACCGCTCGGTCAGCGGTGAGCCGGTTCCCGGAACCTTTGCGGCAGACGAGGAAGTGCTCGCCATGGCGACGGGCCTGCGTGATGCAGGCCGGGGCCTGTTTCAGATGATTCCCTCGAGCACGCTGGGCTCCGCGGAAGCGCTGGGTGGCGAGCCTCATGATCTCGGCGAGGAAGTCGAGCTCATGGCCCAGCTTTCGAAGACCAGTGGTCGTCCGTTGACGTTCACTCTGTTCCAGGTGGACCAGTGGCAGGAGCGCTGGCGCGAAGTGCTCGATCGGGTGGTGGCGCTGAACGCCGAAGGTGCGCAGCTGCATCCACAGGTCGGCGTACGCCCCACCGGCATCGTCATGAGTCTCTCGACCTATCACTCCTTCATGCGCCGCCCGACCTACCTTGCGCTGCGGGATCTGCCGCTGGCCGAGCGGTTGGTGGAGCTGCGCAAGCCTGAAGTGAAGGCCCACATTCTGGCGGAAGCCAGCGTGCCCCACGAACTGCCTGGGACCATGGAGAACGGTGTTGCGTTCGCCGAACTGAACTTCGCCCAGACTTTCGCCCTGGCCGAAAGCAAGAATTACGAGCCCACGGCAGATCAGTCCTTCGCCGTCCAGGCGCAAGCGGCCGGCGTCGACCCCTGGGCCTACCTGTATGACTTTCTCGTCGCCGGTGACGGTACGGACTTCGCGGTGATGTACTTCACCAACTACAGTGACTTCAATCTGGATGCAGTGCACGCCATGCAGATGGACGACGTCACCGTCACCGGACTGTCCGATGCCGGCGCGCACGTCAGCGTCATCTTCGATGCAGTGGCACCGACCTACCAGCTCACGTACTGGGTGCGTGATCGCACCCGGGGGGCGCGCCTGCCGCTGGAGCGGGTGGTGCATCGTCAGACGCTGCGCAACGCGCGCCTGCTCGGACTGGATGATCGTGGTGCGCTGGATGTGGGCAAGCGTGCGGACATCAATGTGATCGACTTCGAACGTCTGGCCCTGGGTGAGCTCGAAGTCCATCGTGATCTGCCGGCAGGCGGTACCCGTCTGCTGCAGCCGGCCACGGGATATGTAGGCACCTGGGTGCACGGCGTGCGCACCCGGGATCACGATCACGACACGGGTGCACGTCCTGGACGCCTGGTCCGCAGCCGCTGACGGCGGGATTGAGGTGCTGGAGTCGTGAACCCCGAGCGGCGCTGACGCCGCCCGGGGGAATTGCGGTAGACGTCAGTTCTGCCACTGCCAGCGAACGGTCATGCCGTAGACCCTGGGGTCGTTGGCCGTGAACGTACGCAGGAAGTTGCCTTCACGCTCGGTCTGGATCTGCTGGGAGCGAACGCCGGATTCGTTGAGGATGTTGTTGACGAAACCGGAGACATTCCACTGTTCGTCGGCACTGGTCCAGCTGACCCGTGCGTCCCAGCGCCAGAACGAAGGTGCCTTATCGAGATCATCGTTGAACACGGTGGTGAAGAACGAGTCGGTCCAGGACACGGTCGAACGGAGGTCGATTTGACCGGCCCGATCAAGCGGCCACGTGTAGTTGCCGAACAGGTTGAATTTCCACTCGGGAACGAGCGGCAGCCGGTTGCCCTTCACATCCACAGTCCGTTCCTGGGGTGTGAACAGCGAACCTGGAGCACGAGCGTTGATGTTGTCGATGATGGGCAGCGTCGTATCAAAACGCGCCCGCGTGTAACTGGCGTTGCCGCCCAATGCCAGACTGTCGGTGGCGAGCCAGAAGAAGTCGCCCTCGATGCCCCACACTTCTGAGTTAGGAATATTGACGACGGCGGAGCCGGTACCGAACTGCCCCTGGATGGTGGAGAAGGTTTGCCTGTCATCGAAATCGTAGAGATAGATGGAGGCGTTGACCTGCATCCTGCCGTCGAGCACGCGACCTTTGTAGCCGAGTTCGTAGGCGATCACGTCTTCGGCGTCAAAGATCGGGTTGTTGACGGAGTTGAAGCCCAGATTGAAGCCTCCGGATTTCCAGCCGGTGGTGATGGAGCCGTAGAACAGCTG
>REEU01000075.1 GCA_007694905.1 Gammaproteobacteria bacterium
CCCCGCATCCCCACCAGATCGAGGCAGCCCGCCGCGCCTATGGCGACTGGTGGCGCGCCCTGGACTGGATCCGCGAGGGGTTGATCGAAAGCGGGATGCTGCGAGAACTGGAGGTTACGGGGCTGATGCCGAAGGTGCAGCCGTGGGGGACTGGGTGAGAGCGTCGCAAGGGGCGGGAAGCTGCCAATAGCTGCACGCGCAGGGGATTGGTGAGTCGGGTGGAAAGCTGACAACACCCCGAGCTGTTGCTGATCGACGAGCCACGGCCAGCCTCGATCCCAAGACGAGCCGGCAGATCATGCGCCTGATCGTCGAGAGCTGCCGCAAACGCGGCCCAGCGGCAGGATCGCGGTTTGCGCTACTGCCCCGTACCTGCTGCACCACCCCCACCAGCGCCGCGCCCAGCGTCGCTACACCGGCCGCCCCGCAGCTCTTCATCGTGCCGTCTGCGCCAGGGTCTCGCGCGCCGGCGGAGTATCGGCCGCGAAGGGTAGGATGGGGTGTTCAGGCGGTGGCGTTTCGGGCGGAAGATGCTGGTGGTCTGGTCATGCACGGACAGAAGGCGCTGCGCCTCGCGCGTTGCGGGCCCCGCGCAATCCGGCCAGACCGCGCAGTCCGGCCAGACCGAGCAGTCCCGTGAGCGCAAAGGCCAACGATGGCGGCACGGGAATGACCGCCGGGCCGCCGCCGATCGGATCTTCCACCGCGAAGGACTCGTATTCGTAGGTCAGGCTGATGAACGTGCTCACGTCCGCCTTCGGAAAGTTCCGGCTGTAGCAGCTACCGAACGCACCCAAGATTTGGCAATCGGTCGAAATGGAGAGGGCCAGGTCTGCACGGAAGCGCCCGGTCACGTCGCCGTCCGTGTACATTTCCAACCGATCATCGTCCCTCACCGTTTCCTGTATCTCGGTGGAATACTCCGCCTCATTGAGACAGCCTTGTCCGATCCCCGTGAGCTCTTGCGTCACGCAGCCGACAAGACCGCTTCCGCTCTTCACCAACTTCTCTTCGATGGGGTCGATGCCCGCCCGCACCCGGGAGAAGATCGCGACTGGGATGGTTCCTATGCCGATGCTGATTTGTTCGATCCGTTCGAAGCGCTCTTGCGCAGTGATCGACGAAGTGAATTTCGAGTCCACATTCGTAGCCATGTTGCATCCGATGCTAAGGATTCCGACGCATCCGTAGAGGGAATCGGTCTTGAGGCTGGCCTGAATGTCGAAATACCACTGAACTCCTGTCAGCGTGCCAAGGGTCGCATCGAACGGGTCGAACGTGAAGTCGAGGGCCCGCCCATAATTCGCGGTGCGGTCGGAGCTGTTCTCGATCCCGATACCCGACAGGACGGTCGTTTCGATGAAGCCGTTGATCGGGTCCGCCACGTGGGAAAGGGACTGGGTGACGGTCTGCACGGTAGAGGCCTGCGCCGAAGCCGAACAGCACAAGGCTGCGACCACGCCGAGGGCAGCCCGCCGGACTCCCGCACGAGCCTCCGAGAACCGCCCGAAAGGTCGCTGAAGGCGCATGATTTGCAACTCGGTCGAAGGTTGTGATCCAGTCATTCGCTTCACTCCATGCAATTTCAGATGAGCGCGTGCGGCTGAGCGCCTTAAACTCCAAAGTCCAGATACATTGACGCAGCTTGCGCGCTGCTCAGCCATGAGAACGAAAGCAGTGCTGCGAGGGCGACAGTCTTTGATGCCAGCGAACAAGAAAAACTCTCCAACTGTTATCCTTGAGCCGAAATCCCCCAACTGGGGTATGCATACCGAAAACATGACAGCGTAGGCGGCATGGCGCCCGGCTCCGCCGGAGAGCGCCGGTCCGGGGCAGGTTCAAGAACCCGAGCCTTAACCGGCGCTCCGTACAACACTTAATTCAGCCGCCGGAATACGCACATGACCTTGCGGCCTGTGGTGCAGGGCGCACCGTCTCCTGAGACGCTTTTCCGGAGAAAAGACGAGCCCGGACCAAGATTGTTACAATCGCTTGGGTCAGCATCGCAGAAAGGTGCGGTGCCGAGCCAACGGCTATCCAAAACCGGCTAGGGCATGGGCGCAGATGCAGGAGAGGGGTTCGAGCTTCCTCCAACCGTGTCGTCCATGCAACCAGCGAGTACGATGCCGAGCGCGCCGAGTGTTCGGATTGTCAGGGAACGTTTCATGTCGAACTCCTTGGATCGAGGTTCGGTTCGGTCTTACTTGAACCGGCTCTCCGCTTCCGGTCAGAGCCATTCTCTGGCGGTCGCGAGGTCGAGGAGGGCAGGATGGGCCAGAACGGGGCGCGGTAGTATCAGGTGATCACCCCATTCGATCCGGGACGGAGATGATCGACGCCGGAATTCAGGTGATCGCCTGAGTTACATCCGCGGCCCGGGGGGCGAGAGGTTTCACCGGTCCGACCAGTGTGTCGCGACTAGATATCGATCAGACCGGCACGCAGCGCGCGCACGAGAAGGGTCGCGGTGGAATGAACGCCCATTTTGCGCATCAATGTGGTACGGTGGCTGTCCACTGTTTTGGGGCTGACGCCGAGCGCTTCAGCAATCAGGGGGTTGGACAGGCCGCGGGCGATGCCATGAAGAACCTCGATCTCGCGGGTCGTGAGACCGGCTGCATCCTGGCCCGCCCTGATGGCTCGGTCGATTTCGGATGCGATCACCCGTCGGCCCGAGGCGATCTCGCAAAGGCCGGCGCAGATGTCTTCCGGCGATGCGTTCTTGAGGAAGATGCCGTCGACCCCGGCCTCCGCGAGTTGGGCGAAGATGGCCGGCGATGGATTGCCGGTCACGATGGCGACACGGGTCAGGGGCGACCAGCGCCTTG
>REEU01000151.1 GCA_007694905.1 Gammaproteobacteria bacterium
GGCCCGTCCGCCTGCGGCGGCCTGGGCGCTCCCACAGGGCCAAGCCTGAACGAAGCCTTGTGGGAGACTGCAGGCGCCGAAGGCGACGCAGCGATCGCCGACTGGTCCAGAGCCGAGCGTTTCACCGGAAGCCCACAAGCCGCCGGGGGTGTGGAATAATCGCCGCAGGTTCAAGAGGTCTTCCATGACGGACATCCTTCCCGACCGCGGCGGCAGCCGCGACGTCCGCAATTTGGCCCCCGTCCTGCGTTTCCTGGCTCCCTACCGCGCCGCGGTCATCGGAGCGACGATCGCGCTGGTGGTGACGGCCGGCGTGACGCTGAGCGTCGGGCAGGGCCTGCGGCTGCTCATCGATCAGGGCTTCATCAACGGCTCCCCGGAACTGCTGCGCAACAGCATCTTCGTCTTCGCCGGCATGATCCTGCTGCTGGCGGCGGGGACCTTCGCCCGCTTCTACCTGGTCTCCTGGGTCGGCGAGCGGGTCAGCGCCGACATCCGCCGGGCCGTGTTCGACCACGTCATCCGCCTGCACCCGGGCTTTTTCGAAGCCAACTTTGCCAGCGAGATCCAGTCCCGGATCACCACTGACACCACCCTGCTGCAGACCGTGATCGGCTCCAGCGTCTCCATCGCCCTGCGCAACGTGCTCATGTTCTTCGGCGGCGTGATCCTGCTGTTCATCACCAATCCACGCCTGTCCATGTTCGTGGTGGTCATGGCGCCGCTGGTGGTGGTGCCCATCATCATCTTCGGCCGCCGCGTCCGGGCCCTGTCCCGCGCCTCCCAGGATTCCATCGCCCACGTCGGCAGCTTCCTCGCCGAGTCCCTGCGGCAGGTGAAGACCGTGCAGGCCTACAACCACGAGGATGTCGACCGGACCCGCTTCGCCGCCCACGTGGAGTCGGCCTTCGACATCGCCCGGCAGCGCATTCTGCAGCGGGCCGTGCTGATCACCATGGTCATGGTGCTGGTCCTCGCCGCCATTGCGGCCATGCTCTGGACCGGCGGTCAGGATGTCTTGAGCGGCCGCACCACCCCGGGCGAACTGGCAGCCTTCATCTTCTACGCCTTCATCGTCGCCGGTTCGGTGGGCGCCATCAGCGAAGTGGTGACCGATCTCCAGCGCGCCGCGGGCGCCACGGAACGCCTCATGGAGCTGCTCTCTGCCGAGAGCGCCCTGCCGCGGCCGACGAACCCGCGCCCGTTGCCGACGCCCGTGCGTGGCGCCCTCGAAGCCCGCGAGCTGACGTTCGCCTATCCCACCCGGCCCGATACCCCTGCGCTGGCCGGGCTCAACTTCCGCATCCGCCCCGGCGAGAACGTCGCCCTGGTCGGACCCTCAGGCGCGGGCAAGTCGACCCTGTTCGACCTGCTGCTGCGCTTCTACGACCCGGTCGCAGGCAGCCTTTCCCTCGACGGCATCGACGTCCGCGAGCTGGACCCGGAGGAGTTGCGGCGCCACATCGCCCTGGTCAGTCAGGATCCGGCGCTGTTCACCGGGACCGTGACCGACAACATCCGCTATGGCCGTCCCGATGCGGATCAGGCGTCCATCGTCGCCGCGGCGGAGGCGGCGTTCGCCGACCGTTTCATCGCCCAGCTGCCGGCGGGCTACGACACCGATCTCGGCGAGGCGGGGCTGCGCCTGTCCGGCGGCCAGCGCCAGCGCATCGCCATTGCCCGCGCGGTGCTCAAGGATCCGGCCATCCTGCTCCTCGACGAGGCCACCAGCGCCCTGGACGCGGAGAGCGAACATGCGGTTCAGCAGGCCCTGGCCCGGCTGTCCAAGGGCCGGACGACGCTGGTCATTGCCCACAGACTCGCCACCGTGATCCGCGCTGATCGCATTCTGGTGCTCGACGAGGGCCGCGTGGTGGGCGAGGGGACTCACAGCAGCCTGCTCGAAGACAACGCGCTCTACGCCCGCCTCGCCGAGCTGCAGTTCGGCGAGCCGAACGACCGCGACGAGCAGGCCCGCCTCAGCGCCGGCCAGGCCTAGGCGCCAGCTGCCACGTCACACTTATCGGCGCGTCCGAAGTGCGGACACGCTCTCTCATGGAATAAAACGCAAATTGTTGATGTTACCGGGCGCTTGCTAGTGTCAGTGGGAGCGAACGTCGGCTGAAAGCCGGCGTTGCGATAGCGGACTGCCCGTGGATTCGGGCATGACGCAGATCGCCACGCCCGCTGCGCGGACGTGCGCTCCCACTGATGCCTCGCGTACATCGTCGCTGTTCCTTCCGCAACAGCGTGAACGTTGGTTCGTGGCGGGCTCCCACTGAGCCTTCCCAGATTCCTGCGATCCCAGAATCCTGCAATGCGCGTATCAGTCTGCGCTGCGCGCAGCGTCGAAGAGTTCGAGCTGCTCGCCGGGCGCGCTGCGATTGCTGAAGTGCACGCCGAGTCCGAGCAACCGCACCGGCCGTTCCCCCCGCGACCAGGCCGACTCCAGCAGCGCCGCGAAGTCCTCCCCGCCGGGCTCCTGCGCTGCCCGCTCCGCCGTCGTCGTCGTGAAATCGTCGAAACGCACCTTCACGAAACAGCTGCGAATCCGATCATCCGGATCCATCCCGGCCAGCCGCTCCTTCAGCCGCACTTCGAGTTCCTCCAACGCCCGCTGACAGGCGGCCAGATTGGGCTTGTCTTCGGCATACGTCGTCTCGACCGACACGGACTTGCGCCCACTGCGCGCACTGACCTGCCGCGGATCCTCGCCGTTGGCGAGTTCACGCAGGCGCTGAGCCGCGCTCCCGAGCTTCTGATGCAGCGTGACCAGATCCATCCTGCGCAGGTCCGCACAGGTCTCGATACCCAGCGCCGCCAGCCGCGCCGTCATCGCCGGCCCGACCCCGGGAAGACGCTTCACCGGCAGCGCAGCCACGAACGCATCCACGTCATCCGGCCGCACCACGAATTGCCCGTCGGGCTTGTTCCAGTCGCTGGCGATCTTGGCCAGGAACTTGTTCGGAGCGATGCCCGCAGAGATCGTGATGCCCAACTCCCGGCGCACCGAGTTGCGGATCGCCTGCGCAATCAGCGTCGCGCTGCCGTGCAGCAGTTCACTGCCGGTCACGTCCAGGTAGCCCTCATCCAGGGACAGCGGCTCGATCCGATCCGTGAAGCGCTTGAAGATCCCGAAAACGCTGCGCGAAACCTCCCGGTACTTGTCCATGTCCGGCCGCAGCAGCACCAGATCCGGACAGGCGCGCACCGCGTGGCTCGACGGCATGGCGGAGTGCACACCGTAGCGGCGCGCCTCGTAATTGCAGGTGGCGATCACGCCACGCCGTTCCGGCGTGCCGCCCACCGCCACCGGACGCCCGGCGAGGTCGGGACGATCGCGGACCTCCACGGCCGCATAGAAGCAGTCGCAGTCGCAGTGAATGATTTTACGCTGCATGAACCGCGGCCCTCACCGACCCTGGAAGGGGGCTGCAGCAGGTGCGTTGCGCACCTCCGACCCTCTGCTAAGATGGCTGGCTCGCGCCCGGGTTTCAGGGCGTAAAACGCCGCCAGCCCGCCGGGCGGGCGGTTGGTCAGCGATTACGAGGGGGAGAGCGTTACGTGGGTCCATTAGCTGGTTATCGCATCATCGAGCTCGCGGGCATTGGCCCGGGGCCATTCTGCGGCATGATGTTGTCCGACATGGGTGCGGAAGTCATCCGCGTCGAACGGCCGGTGAAGAATGGTCGTCGGCCCCGCGATGTGCTCGCCCGCAACCGCAAGTCGCTGGCTGTGGATCTCAAGCATCCCGATGGCGTCGAGACCGTGCTGCGTCTCTGCGAAGGTGCCGACGCCCTGTTCGAAGGCTTCCGGCCGGGCGTGACCGAGCGCCTCGGCATCGGTCCCGAGGACTGCATGGGTCGCAATCCGAAGCTGGTCTACGGCCGCATGACCGGCTGGGGACAGGACGGTCCGATGGCCCAGGCCGCAGGGCACGACATCAACTACATCGGTCTGTCGGGCGCGCTGCACGCCATCGGCCGCGCCGGTGAGCGTCCGGTACCGCCGTTGAACCTGGTCGGTGATTTCGGTGGCGGCGGCATGCTGCTGGCCTACGGCTTGGTCTGCGGCCTGCTCGAGGCTCAGCGCTCCGGCAAGGGGCAGGTGGTGGATGCGGCCATGGTCGACGGCGCCGCCTCCCTCATGGCCATGTTCTTCGCGTTCGCGGCCCAGGGCGCATTCAAGCCGGAACGCGGCACCAACCTGCTCGATGGTGGCGCGCATTTCTACGACACCTACGAAACGGCTGACGGCGAGCACATCTGCATCGGTTCCATCGAGCCGCAGTTCTACGCCCTGCTGGTGGAGAAGGCCGACCTCGATCCGGAGCAATTCGCGCCGCAGATGGACCCGTCGAAGTGGCCCGAGCTCAAGGCGGCGCTCACAGAAGTGTTCAAGAGTAAGACCCAGGCCGAGTGGTGCAAGATCATGGAGGGTACCGACGTCTGCTTCGCTCCGGTACTGTCCATCTTTGATGCACCGAAGCATCCCCACAACGTGGCGCGTAAGACGTTCGTGGATGTGGAAGGGCTCGTGCAGCCGGCTCCGGCACCCCGGTTCAGCCGCACCGAACCGGGCATCAGGAGTGGCGCACGCATCCCGGGCGAAGATTCGGAAGACGTGCTCAGGAGCTTCGATTTCTCGGATGCCGAGATCGCAGCCCTGGTCACCGGAGGCGCAGTGACGAAGGCAGGCTGACGGCCGGGCTGGGGCGCGCATGCTGTGCGCCTGCGGTGGCCTGGAAGTGCCGGCAGCAGGGCATCCGAACGACTAGCCCGCATCGGTGATTGATACGGGCTACGGAATGTCCCCGACAGCGGCGAGGTACACGCGATGAGCGTAGAACTTCTGGATACACCGCGGTTTCACGGCTTCAGAGTCCGGCGGCAGATCGCCGGCAAGACCTATCAGGAGTACTTCTCCCTCAAGGAGAACGGCAAACGCCTGCGGGGCCCACGCAGATCGGCACTCAAGGCGCAGGCCGAGGCCCGTGACGCGGAGCTGGCCAAGCTGCAGGAGCAGGCCAAGGAGAAGGCCGCGCGCGAGGTCGACATCGATGGCAAAGGCAACGTCCGCGGCATCCTGTTCCGACTCAAGCGCGAAAAGAGCGGTAATCGAACGCCTGTCTTCCAGATCGGCATCATGTCTGCGCTCGAGAACAAGATCGTCAACACCACGGTGTCTATCACCCGCCACGGTCTGGAGGACGCCTGGAAGCGCGCGGTCGATTTCTACGTTACCCATAAAAAGATCAACAAGCGCTCCCGCGCCTACCGTGATCTGCTTGCAGCCCAGCCGACCGAAGCCCGCTTGAAGCGCATGATTCGCCAGGCGGGACGTAAGCGGGGATGATCCGCGACGGGGCCATCGCAGGCAGATCGAGTCACCTGCTGCGGGCTCCGGACGGATCGGACCTCGAGCTGCGGGTGGAGCGGGGCAGCCCCATCGATGCCTGGCGCCTGGCTGGGCAAATCGCTGAGCTCGGCGGTGAGTCGGAGATCCATGGCCAGGAGGTCTATCGGCAGCGCCTCGCCGGCGATTCCGCCTTGGTTTTGATCGCATCGCTCAAGGGTCGGCCGGTGGGCTTCAAAGCAGGATACGACCGCTATCATGACGGCAGCTGGTACAGCTGGATGGGCGGTGTGCTCGAACCCTGGCGCGGCCGCGGCATTGCCCAACGCCTGCTCGAGGCCCAGGAGGCCTGGGTCGCCCGTCAGGGTTACCAGCTGCTGTACGTGAAGACCCGCAACCGCCACAAGCGCATGATCGCGTTCCTCGCCATGAACGGTTACGACGCCCTCCGCCTGGAGGAGAAATCCAGCGTCGACGAATCAAGAATCCTGTTCGGGAAGGTCATCGAGACCTGAGGCGTCCGCGTCCGCCTCCCGCTGCAGTCGCTGACCCTGGGCGCTCAGGAAGCCCACCGTAGCCAGGAACAATCCCAGCGAAAAGCCGACCTCGGCAATGCCGGCGAGTCGTTGTCCCGGATCGATCAGCGTCCAGATGCCGAGCGCGAAGTAGATGATCGCGGCCATGCTGAGCAGCAGCGTCCCGGCGCGGTTGCCGCGCAGCAGCGCAGGCAGGCAGCCGAGCAGCGGTGCGGTCTGCAGCAGGAACCAGCCGAGGCCACCCGGCCAGAAGGGTTCGGCTTCCAGCGCGAGCCGCTGCAGGCCGTAGGTGGCGATCAGGCTGCCGAGGAAGAACAGCGTCAGGAAGTGAAGGACACGCTCCGCGGGCGCTGCAGGATTCATACACGTTCTCCATGGCGCAGCCGCTGCGCCAGCGTCGCCAGACGACTGCCCAGCGCCCGGCACAGTTCCGCTTCGTCGGGCCGGAGCTCCGCGTGGTCACTGCCCGCGTGGTGGCTGGCACCATAGGGCGTCCCGCCGTGGGCGGTGCGGTGCAGCGCGCTCTCCGAATAGGGCAGGCCGACCAGTACCATGCCGTGATGCAGCAGCGGCAGCATCATGCTCAGCAGCGTCGTCTCCTGGCCACCGTGCAGACTCGCGGTGGACGTGAACACGGCTGCCGGCTTCCCTTCCATCGCACCCTCCACCCACAGGCCGCTGGTGGAGTCGACGAAGTATTTCAGTGGTGCTGCCATGTTGCCGAAGCGGGTCGGGCTGCCGAACGCCACTCCATGACAGGAGGTCAAGTCATCCAGCGTGCAGTACAGCGCGCCATCTTCCGGGATTCCGGGTGCCGCCACCTCCGTCACCGGTGCCACTTTCGGTACGGTCCGCAGCACCGCCTCAGCGCCGCCCGCTTCCACACCGCGGGCCACCTGCCTCGCCATGCTCGCCGTGCTGCCGTGGACGCTGTAGTAAAGAACGAGGATGCGAGTGGTCTCGGCGCTCACAGAATCTCCAGCACCTGTTCCGGGGGGCGTCCGAGGGCGGCGCGATCGCCGTGGATCACCACCGGGCGCTCGATCAGGATGGGCTGCTTCGCCATCGCCTCGATCAGGGCGGCGTCCGGTACCGCGGCGAGACCGAGTTCCTTGAAGGCGCTTTCGCCGCGGCGGATCAGGTCCCGCGGTCCCTTGCCGAGCAGACCGAGGACACGCTTGATTTCGGCGGCTTTCGGGGGTGTGTCGAGGTAGAGAACCACCTTCGGTTCGATGCCGCGCTCCTCGAGCATCGCCAGTGCGGCGCGGCTCTTGGAGCAGCGCGGGTTGTGCCAGATGGTGACGTCGGACATGCTTTGCGCCCTTGGGCCTTGCAGGGGCCGCACATCTTAGCCCGGATTGGCCTCCGTTTGCCGACCCTGCCAAGTGCCCCGATGTGACGTTTCACGGGTTGGAACAGCGGGAGTCATCATGACCGTCATCGTTCGAGCTTGTCTGATCATGCTGCTGCTCGGCGTCCTCGCCGCCTGCAGTGAACAGCCTTCCACGGAAGCGCCGCCCGCGGCCGCAGCCGAGCCGGGCGCCATGGCGCTGCTGGACGGCGGCAGCGTGACGCTTGCAGAACTCGAAGGCCGCTGGGTGTTCGTGAACTACTGGGCCGAGTGGTGCGCGCCCTGCCGGGAAGAGATTCCCGAGCTTAATGAACTGCAGGCCGAGCACAGTGAGGACGTGTTCGTCCTCGGCGTGAACTTCGATCAGCTGCCGCCGGATGTGATGGGGCCCCAGGCGGAGCGCCTCGGCATCCGCTTCGCGGTGGCGAAAGAGGATCCCCGCGAGCTGCTCGGAATCACGCTGCCCGAAGTTCTGCCGAGTACCTACGTCTTCGATCCGTCCGGCGCCCAGATCGGCGTGCTGCTCGGCCCCCAGAACCTCGATCAACTCCGCGCCGCCATGGCCGAAGGCTGATCCAGATCCCAACGCCGCGCCCGAAACCTCGGTCCGTCCGCGCTGACGCGCGGCCTGGACTCTCCCACAGGTCACGCTTGCTAGACGTGTTGTGGGAGACTGCAGGCGCCGAAGGCGACGCAGCGATCGCCGACTGATCCAGATCCCAACGCGACGCTAGAGGAAGGCATTCAGTCGCAGTGATCGAGACCCGCCGAATAGCAGGATGCCAGCAGCGCTCGCGCCTCCGCCGCACCACTCGTGCGCCAGCGCGCGTTCCACGCCCGATACACCCGATCCGGATAGCTGAAGTCGCGAATGTTCCCGTGATAACGCGTCAGTGCCCGCACCGTGTCCCCGGACTCGCGCTGCAGATAATGCGCGAGAATCGTCATCCCATAGCGGATATTCGTCCGCGGATCCATGAGATTGTCCTCCGGCCGCCCGATCTCGTGCTTCCAGAACGGCATGACCTGCATCAACCCCTGCGCCCCCGCAGTAGACAGCGCAAAGCGATTGAAGCTGCTCTCCACCTCCATTACTGCCATCGCCAATTCCGGGTCGATGTCGTGCCGGGCCGCTTCCTCCCACACCGTCGCTAGCAACTCGAGGCGCGCCTCCTCGTTGCGCAGAAAGCGCGCCAACCGCGGCTCCACGGTCGTCAGCCACACCTCCAGATCGAATCGATCCCGGGTGTCATCATTCGAACTCAGCACCACGGCGAGCTCGGCGCGGATCGCCCGCCGCTCGTCTTCGCTGAGCTCAGCGTTCGCTGCCCGCGTCACGGGCTGCGCGCCGATCAGCGCCAGCAGTAGCCCGAGCACGGCGAGCAGACGCATCACGGCGCCAGCACCTGTTTCAGGAAGCCCGCCACCTCAGCCAGCGGCACCCGACGCGCCTCCGCATCCTTGCGACCCCGATACTCCACCTCGTCCGCCTCCAGCGCACGGTCGCCGACGACGATCCGATGGGGAATACCGATGAGTTCCAGATCCGCGAACTTCACCCCCGGGCGCTCGTCACGATCATCGATCAGCACCTCGATGCCCGCCTCCCGGCAGTCCCGATACAGCTTCTCCGCCACCTCGCGCACCCGCTCCGAGCGCAGATGGTTCAGCGGCACGATGGCAAGCGCGAACGGCGCGATGGCGTCAGGCCAGATGATGCCGCGCTCGTCGTGGCACTGCTCGATGACGGCACCCACGAGACGGGTCACGCCGAAGCCGTAGCAACCCATGATCAGCGGCGCGCTGTTGCCGTCCTGATCCTGGACGCGCGCATTCAAGGCCTCGGAGTACGTGCTGCCGAGCTTGAAGATGTGGCCCACCTCGATCCCGCGTCGGATCGTCAGTTTGCCCTGACCGTCCGGACTCGGATCGCCTTCCACCACATTGCGCAGATCCGCTGAGCGCACCCGCGCACCGTCGATGGGCGTATCCCGCGTCCAGTTCACGCCGGTGAAATGGAAGCCGTCCTCGTTGGCGCCGCAGACGAACTCCGGCATGGCCGCCGCCGCATGATCGACGATGACGGTCACGTTGAGGCCCACCGGCCCGATGCTGCCGGGCCCGCAGCCGGCCACGTCGTTGATGCTGGCCGCCGGGATGAACTGCAGCGGACTCTCAATGTCCGGCAAACCCGCTGCCTTGATCTCGTTCAGTTCGTGATCCCCGCGCAGCACCAGCGCCACGGGGCCGTCGTGACCGTTCACCAGCAGCGTCTTCACCGTGGTTTCCACCGGCACCTTCAGCACCGCCGCCACGTCATCGATGGTGTGCGCGTTGGGCGTCGCGACCTTCCTGCGTTCCGCAGCAGAGGGCTTCACACCCGGCCCCGGCAGCGTCGTGGCCAGTTCAACGTTGGCCGCATAGGCGCCGCTGTCGCTGATGGCGATGCGATCCTCGCCCGCATCGGCGAGCACATGAAACTCATGGGACTCCGCGCCGCCGATCTCACCCGTATCCGCGAGCACCGGGCGGAACTCCAGCCCGATGCGCTCGAGCACCCGGGTGTAACAGGCGTGCATGGCCTGATAGGTCGCATCCAGGCAGTCCGCGTCCAGATGGAAGGAGTAGGCGTCCTTCATCACGAACTCCCGCGCCCGCATCACGCCGAAGCGGGGCCGGATCTCGTCGCGGAACTTGGTCTGGATCTGATAGACGTTCAGCGGCAGCTGACGATAGCTCTTCAGTTCCGAGCGGATCAGGTCCGTCACCACCTCTTCGTGGGTGGGGCCGAAGCAGAACCGGCGCCCCTGCCGGTCCTCGAATCTGAGCAGCAGATGGCCATAGGCATCCCAGCGTCCGCTTTCCTCCCACAGCTCAGCCGGCTGCACCGCGGGCATCAGGATCTCCTGGGCGCCGGCACGATCGAGTTCCTCCCGCAGGATGGCCTCGACCCGGCGCACCACCCGCAGGCCGATGGGCAGCCAGGTGTAGATGCCTGCGGCGACGCGGCGGATCAGGCCCGCGCGCAGCATCAGCCTATGGCTCGGAATCTCCGCATCCGCGGGATCTTCCTTCAGGGTCGAGAGCAGGTATTGGGACAGGCGCATGGGTCGCTGGATCCGTTATGGAGCGATTGAACGATGCAAGGCGCGTGGCGTGTCTTGCAGGAAGTATTGCAGATCTCAAAAAGAACGCCCGGAACCTTTGCGGGTTCCGGGCGCCGGGTGTGGGCAGAGCGCTGGCGCCGGGGCGCACCCCGACACCGATCGCGTCGCTTACTGCGCCATTTCCTTCAGTTTCTTCAGCGGAGTCACCCGTACCCGAACCGATGCCGGCTTGGCCGGAACGTCCATGGTCTCGCCGGGCTTGAATGGGTTGGGGACACCCTTGCGGGCGCGCTGTGCAGGCTTCTTCACGGTCTTGATCTTGAGCAGCCCTGGCAGGCTGAATTCACCCGGTCCACGCTTCTTCACGTGGCGCTCGATGATGCTCTCGAGTTCGTCCATCACCTCGCCGACCTGCTTGCGCGAAAGTCCGGTGTTGGTTGCGATTTCCGAGAGAATGCCGGTCTTCGTCATCTTGTCCTTGACCGCCGGCTTGGCTGCGGCAGCCTTCGCCGGAGCTTTCTTTGCGGTGGTCTTGGATGCAGCGGTCTTGCGTGCTGCGGGCTTCTTTGCAGCAGGTTTCTTGCGAGCGGGAGCTTTAGTTGCAGCCATGCTTGGATCCCTTCAGCTGGAGTGGTCTCGGCCGACGTGAAAGCCGTCGAGCGTTAGACAGCTGAGCCCCTTCCCCGGAAGCGTCATGCTGCCGGGGCATTTATAGCCCAAGGATCTGCGCACCAGCAAGCGAAACGGGCAGAAAAACACTGAAATTCAAAGGGTTTTAGACGATTGGTTACGTTTTGAGGGGGTTTTTCCTTGAAAAGTTCATCGCGGGCCTTCGGGCGCGAACTGTATGCCCCTCGTCAGCAGTCTCTTTATGACGCTTGCGCGGGTACGTCGGACGCGTAATATCGCGCCTCGTCCGCCATCGCCGTCCACCGGACGTGGGCGTTGTGCGGAGCTGCGGAGTCTTGAAACGATCCTCGGCCGACCCGATATCACCAACGAGCCTCTCCCGCCGGAGGCGCAGCTAAGGAAGGGAAGACGATGCCGATCTACGAATACCGCTGCGACAGTTGCGATACGAACTTCGATGCCATTCAAAAGTTCAGTGATGCGCCGCTCACCAAGTGCCGTGCCTGCGGGGCCGAAGGCATCCGCAAACTGCTCTCCGCACCGGCATTCCGGCTCAAGGGTGGTGGTTGGTATGAGACCGATTTCAAGAAGGATAAGCAGCGCAACATCGTCAAATCCGACGGCGACGGCGGCAAGTCCGGCGGCTCCTCCGGCAGCAGCAGCGACAGCGGCTCCAAGTCTAGCGGCGGCGACAGCAGCTCCAAGTCTAGCGGCAGCGACAGCGGTTCCAAGTCCTCCGGCAGCGACAGCTCCAAGGCATCCGGCGGCAGCAAGTCCAACGCCTCCGCCGCCTGAGCCACCTCCGAGTTCCACCAGTGGGAGCAAACGTCGCCCAAAGGGCGGCGTCGCGATCGCCGACTGAGCCCGACTCCAGCGCCACGCGCATCGCCACGCCCGCTGCGCGGACGTGTGCTGCTGCGCGCCATCCCTGGCGCGCACCCCTGCGGGGCGCACTTCGTGCGACGCAATTCGCTCCAGGCGAATTGCTCCCAGTGCGCTGTGCCGGGATCTTGCGACAAGCCAGTGGGAGCAAACGTCGCCCAAAGGGCGGCGTCGCGATCGCTGACTGAGCCAGAACAGCGCGCCATGCCCCGACGAAGCGCTGCTCATCCCGCGCGGGGCTTTGTGATAGCATCGCCGCCGCTCGCGCGGCTCCCGCCACTGCTCTCTCGGGCAGGACCGGCTCACCGGCCCCTGCCCACGCCCCGGGACGATCCTGCCGGGACGCTCGCGCACATCCGCTTACCCGAACATCAGGATCGCCAATGGTCATGCGCAGTCACTACTGTGGTCAGCTCCGTGCAGCGCACGTGGGGGAAGAAGTTCAACTCTGCGGCTGGGTGCAGCGCCGCCGCGACCATGGCGGCGTGATCTTTCTCGATCTGCGCGACCGCCACGGCATCGCCCAGGTGGTCTTCGACCCGGATACAGAAGAGAGCTTCGCGCTCGCGGATCGCGTCCGCAGCGAGTACGTCCTCAAGGTCACCGGCCGCGTCCGCGCGCGCCCGGACGGCACCGTGAATCCGGACATGGCCACAGGCGAGATCGAAGTCCTCGGCCGCGACCTTGAGCTGCTCAACCCCTCCGAAACGCCGCCGTTCCAGCTCGACGCCTGGTCCGATGCCGGCGAGGACGTGCGCCTGCGCTTCCGCTACATGGACCTGCGCCGCCCTGAAATGCAACAGCGCCTGGCCCTGCGCGCCCGGGCCGTCAGCGTCATTCGCCGCTACTACGAGGCGGAAGGCTTCATCGACGTCGAAACCCCCATCCTCACCCGGGCGACGCCGGAAGGTGCCCGCGACTATCTCGTCCCGAGCCGCACCCATCCCGGCGAGTTCTTCGCGCTGCCGCAGTCGCCGCAGCTCTTCAAGCAGCTGCTGATGATCGGCGGACTCGACCGCTACTACCAGATCGCCCGCTGTTTCCGCGACGAAGACCTGCGCGCCGACCGCCAGCCCGAATTCACCCAGCTCGACGTGGAGCTCTCCTTCACCGACGAAGACGAGGTGATGGCGCTCACCGAAAACATGCTGCGGCAGCTGTTCCGCGAAGTGCTCGCCGTGGAGCTGCCCGCGTTCCCGCACCTGACCTGGCAGGAGGCCATGAGCCGCTACGGCTCCGACAAGCCGGATCTCCGCAACCCGCTCGAACTCATCGACGTGGGCGACCTCATGGCCAAAGTGGAGTTCAAGGTCTTCGCCGGCCCCGCGGCCGATCCGAAGGGCCGCGTCGCCGCGTTGCGCGCACCGGGCGGCGGCACCCTGTCGCGCAAGGTCATCGACGACTACACCGGCTTCGTCGCCCAGTACGGCGCCCGCGGTCTCGCCTACATCAAGATCAACGAGCGCGCCGCCGGCACCGCAGGCCTGCAGTCGCCCATCCTCAAGTTCCTGCCTGAGGACGTGGTCACAGCCGTGCTCGACCGGGTGGGTGCCGAGGACGGTGACGTCGTGTTCTTCGGCGCCGACACCTTCGAGGTGGTCTCCGAATCCTTGGGCGCGCTGCGCAACAAGCTCGCCAAGGACCTGAACCTGATGGGCGAGGGCTTCGCGCCCTGCTGGGTCACGCGCTTTCCCATGTTCGAGACCAGCCGCGAGGGGCAGCTCACGCCGCTGCATCACCCGTTCACCGCGCCGGCCTGCACGCCGGAGGAGCTGCTCGCCGAGCCCGCGTCGGCCCTGTCCCGCGCCTACGACGTGGTGCTCAACGGTTACGAACTCGGTGGCGGCAGCATCCGGATCCACCAGGAAGATATGCAGCGGGCGGTGTTCGAGATCCTGCGCCTCGGCCAGGAGGCGGATGCGCGCTTCGGCTTCCTGCTCGACGCACTTCACTATGGCTGTCCGCCCCACGGTGGCATCGCGCTCGGCATCGACCGCTTGGTCATGCTGATGGCGGATGCGTCGGCCATTCGTGACGTGATCGCGTTCCCCAAGACCCAGACCGCGTCCTGCCTGATGACCTCCGCGCCGAGTGCCGTGGACGCCCATCAGCTGCGGGACCTGCACATCCGGTTGCGGGAATCGGCGCCCAAAGACGGCAAAGACTCAGCCTGAGCGGAGAGACGAACACATGGCCGGCCATAGCAAGTGGGCCAACATCAAGCACCGCAAAGCGCGTCAGGACGCGTCCCGCGGCAAGCTCTGGACCAAACTGATCCGTGAGATCACCGTCGCCGCGCGGCAGGGCGGGGGTGAGATCAACGACAACCCGCGCCTGCGCACGGCGGTGGACAAGGCCATGGGCGCAAACATGCCCAAGGACACCATCGACCGCGCCATCGCGCGCGGTGCGGGTGGTGGCGAAGGCGATCAGGTCGAGGAACTCACCTACGAAGGCTACGGCCCCGGCGGTGTGGCCATCTTCGTTGAGGCCATGACCGACAATCGCAACCGCACCGTCGCCGAAGTCCGGCACGCGTTCACCAAGCACGGCGGCAATCTCGGCACAGACGGCTCCGTCGCCTACCTGTTCGAGAAGCAGGGCGTCATCAGCTTCGCACCCGGTGCCGACGAGGACGCTATTCTCGAAGCGGCCCTCGAAGCCGGCGCCGAAGATGTCCGCAGCAATGACGACGACTCCATGACCGTCGTCACCACGCCGGAGGCCTTCAGCGACGTCCGCGAAGCGCTCGCGGCGCGCAGCCTCGAGCCTGACGACGCCGAGGTGGGCTGGATTCCCGAGGTCTACACCCCGGTCGACGCGGAAACCTCCGCCACCGTCGTCAAGCTCATCGAGGCCCTCGAAGATCTCGACGACGTCCAGGCCGTCCACTCCAACGGCGA
>REEU01000258.1 GCA_007694905.1 Gammaproteobacteria bacterium
CGAAGCACAAGTGCAGCATGGCACGATCGCGCAGGCCATCGCGGCGCTCAGGTGCTGGCGCATCCAGGATGGCCTGCATCTCATCGACCGTGAGATGCCTGACCAGCCGCGAGTCGGCTTTCTTGATCGGGATTGCCAGAATGCACCGGATCTGTTCCAGCGCCGATGGAACGCGATACTCCATGAAATGCATGAACGACTTGATGGCCGCCAACCGGATGTTTCTGGAATTCGTGCCATTGCCGCGTTCGGTTTCCAAGTGACTCAGGAAGCCGAGCACCACTGGTGCGTCGATCTGCTCGAGCTGTAATGCGCAGGGCGGGACCTTGAGGCGCTCACTGGCGTACGCGAAGAGTAGCTTGAACGCGTATGCGTAGGACTCGCAGGTGTGATGGCTGGCACAGCAGTCGATGGGCAGCCGTTGCTGCAGAAACGCCGTGATGTGGGGGGCGATCGGGGTCATGGCTGCGCTCCCGCAACCAGGCTTTCGCACCGCTCGGCGATGCTTCTCATTAACTCCGGCGTTGCCTGCAGGTACCAGTAGGTATCGCTCACCTTGCCATGGCCAAGATAGGTCGACAGCGCCAGCATGTGCTGTGTGATGCGGTCACGACCATCCGGGCACGTTTCCAGTGCCCTCACTGCAAAGGTGTGTCTCAGCGAATGGGGCGTGGGCCGAGGCCGCTGCGGTTGGCACGGCAGACCGATCTCCCGGGCGGCGGTGCGGAATGCACGCTCCACATGCTCGATGCGCAACGGCTTTCGTCGCAACGATACGAACACGTGATCGTCGAACGGCGCATAGGGACGTCGGCGTTCCAGATATTGCTCAAGCCCCGCCCGGGCCGTCTCATGCAAGGGAACCAAGCGGCTCTTACGGAATTTGGAGGATCGAATCACCAGCCCATCCGGGGTGATGTCCTCAAAGTGCAAGCGGATGGCTTCCGAGACGCGCAGCCCTGTGCAGGCCAGCAGCGCGAATAGCGTGCTGTAGGTATATCGACGCAACGTCCGATAGCCTGACTGGGATGCTGCCTGCACGAGTCGCCGGATGTCGTCCTCGGACAGGATGTACGGCACCGGACGCGGTCCCTTCTCACCGCCAAAGACGGGTGGGGGCACTTCATGGCGTTGGTCTTCGGCATGGACGTACCGGGCAAATCGAATGACCTCACCGAGCCGGCGGGCGCGCTGTCGGACCGATCGTGCCAACCCGGCCCATTGCAGGGCGGTTTCCGAGCAGACGTAGGTCTGACCACTCGCCTCCGAGAAGACGGCGAAACTGCGTAGAAGATTGCCTTGGCACTTGAGTCCGAAACCACAAGCACGACGCACGGCCAGATACGATTCGACGGCTTGAGCTAGCATGGCTGCGCCCCCGGCCAGGGTTGCGCAATCTGCCCCAGCGTCGTGACGTCGACCTTCGCGTAGATCTGCGTGGTGTCGATTGAACGGTGCCGGAGAACGGCGGCAATGTCTTGCAGCGACGCGCCGTGGCGCAGCATCGAGGTCGCCGCGGAGTGCCGAAGGACATGGGCCGCTCCTCGGCTCGGGCATTTGACGCCAGACCGGTGCAGGGCGCGTTCGACGATGACCGAGACGGCACAATGATTGGCGAATGCACGGAAGGGGGCTCGGGCACGAACGAACAGGGCGTCGGAGTCGGTTCGCGGCCGTCCTCCCTGCAAGTAGTCCACCACGGCCTGACCGACCTCCTGGGTCAGGGGCAGCCGCGCCTTGCGCCGGCTCTTTCCCGTGACCGATAGCCAGGCGCCTTTCCAGTCGATATCCTCCAGACGCAACTGCACGATATCGCCCGCCCGAAGTCCCAGGCGGGCCAGTAACAGCAGAATCGCACGATCCCGCCGACCAACGGCCGAAGTGGGATCACATGAGGCGATGACCCGATCGACCTCTTCGCATGACAGATATCGTGGCAGAGCGGACAGTCGCCAATGCGCCACCGTCGGAACCGCGGCATCCAGTTCGGCGGCGCACCTGCCTTCGGCGATCAGGAAGCGAAGGAACATCCGCAGTGCCGTCGTGCATGTCTTGGTCGCTGCCCACCCACAGTCATGGCTCTTCTCGAGAACAAACCGCCGCAAGCCCTCTACATCGAGTCTGCCTGGATCTTCGCCGATCCGTGCCAGCAGATCCCGAATCGGGCGCTTGTAGTTGTCGAGGGTCGAATCGCCGGTTCCGCGGTGTTGGCGCATCCACTGTACGAATGCGGCGATCAAAGGCGAATCAGGCATTTGCGGTTCGGCAAAGCGGGTACCGCTGGCATCCCCAGCGCGCAGAAACGCCGAGAACAAACGCGCCCCTCGCAGCAACTCAGCCCGATCGGTATGGCCGTATCCTTGACATCGACACCGCTTCAAGTGGCGGCCGAAACGCTGAATGACCTGTTCGTTCACAGGCCCCTCGCCAAAGCCCTGCCTGCTGGACCAATAGGCAAGGTGTTCCGCTGCACGAATGTGGCGGCGCGCCGTGATCCTCGCGTAGCCCATGCGGTACAGCTCTTGAGCAAAACCCTCAAGTTGAGGTCCGCTCGAAGCGTTGCGAAGCCCCTGAACGCGTCGGTGGGAATCAAACCAGATTGTCAGCATGACGTCCTCCATCGTTGAAAGTCACAGGCCGGAGGGCCATCACGATTATGTCGAGTGCAGAGCCACGCCGCTTGCTTGCACCTCCTTGAAAAAACTGCGCTATCGCCGGATCCGACGATCCACTTCTCCGCATAACGATGCACACTGCATTAAACCGCCCCTTCGCCGAGTGGAGCGCGGTCTTCCCCAACGCCGCCTGCG
>REEU01000007.1 GCA_007694905.1 Gammaproteobacteria bacterium
CGACCCCCTCATGGCGGACGGTGCCATGCGCATCGATGGTGACGAACTGGAGCCGCCGCGACAGGGTGTGGGGTTGGTCCCCGCTACCCTCACGCACGCTGTGGTCGAGCATGAACAACATGCGCGGCTCCGTGCCTTCGTCATTGGGATCCAGCAGTGCCGCACCCTGACGCAGCTTGGTCCGATGGGCGTCCAATACGAGATCGGTCGTCGCGTGCATCAGGGGATGCCCGGGATGGATGAGTTCCGCCATCGGCTTGCCGTGGACCCGCTGGTGGTCGCGCTCGAAGCAGATGCGCTCGTATTTGCGCAGCACCGGGGTGCGGGTCTCGCCGATCACCCGGTCCCGCTCGCGGATGCTGGCCGGCACGTGCCGGATCTCGTAGCGGCCGGTTTCCCGGGGACGCATCTCGCCACCCAGGCTCTGAAACGCCTCGGAGAAGAACGCGCGCACGAAATACGGTTGCAGTTTGCGCGCCTCGGCCTTCTCCATCTCTTCCCGGACGGCGAAGAGGTCGTCCAGGTTCATGTGCGTCCCGTCCAGCGCATTGCGGCGGATGATGTCGCGCAGATGCTCTGCATCCAGGGCGCCTTCGATCGCCGTGTTGTTGCGGGCCTGCACGGCCGGATCTTCGCCATAACGGATCGCGTCGATCAGGAGCTGCTTCAGCGAGACGTTCTCGAAGGCCTCGCCCAGCACGTCGAACACACGCCCGCCCAACGCGGCACGCTCGACCTCCAGCTTCTCGAACAGACGCTGGAAAACATCCCCCTCCCGGGTGCCTTGGGCGACCAGATTCCAGAGATGGCAGACTTCGGTCTGACCGATGCGGTGGATACGACCGAAGCGCTGCTCCAGACGGTTCGGATTCCAGGGCAGATCGTAGTTGACCATCAGGTTGGCGTTCTGGAGGTTCACCCCTTCGCCGGCGGCATCGGTGCCGATCAGGATCTGCACCTCGGGGATGTTGCGAAACTCCTCCTGCACCTTGCGCCGCTCATCCCGGTTGGTGCCCCCGTGGATGGTGACCACGGCCTCGGGCCGCCCGAGCAGGCTGCGTAGCCGCTCCAGCAGATAGTTCAGGGTGTCCCGGTGCTCGGTGAAGATGATCATCTTGCGCCGGTGCCCCTGCGCCGTGAACATCTCGGGGCTGTCCTGAAGCAGGCGCGACAACTCCTCCCACTTGCGGTCATTGCCGGACTGCACCACCGTGCGGGCGCGTTGCTCCAGGTCTTCCAGAATCAGGATCTCGGCCTCCAGCTCGGGGATGGTTTCAGCCGCCGTGGCCTGGTCCACCACCTGCTCGGCATAGGCCTCGTACTCCTCCGCGCTGAGTTCGTCTTCGAGGTCGTTCAAGTCTTCGGGAAGGTCGAGCCTTCGCGAGAAGCCGTAATCGCCCAGGGTTTCGGCGATGGCGCGACCCTGGGCCAGTGTCTTCACCTCTTCGAGCCGGCTTTGCAGCCGCTTGCGCCGTCGCTTCAGCGACTGGAAGATGGCTTCCGGGCTCGAGGCCAGGCGCCGTTGCAGCATGGTCAGGGCAAAGCCCACAGTGCCGCGGCGTTTGCCGCCCAACTCATCGGCGCGGTTCATCTCATTGCGAACGTAATGCGTGACCTGTTCGTAGAGAGCCAACTCCAGATCCGACAACGTGTACTGCGCGCTATAGGCGCGCCGTTCGGGGAAGAGGGGTGTGCCGTCGAACTTCAGCAGATCTTCCTTGACCATGCGCCGCATCATGTCGCGCACATCGACCCGGTGTGCGCCTTCCCGGAACTTGCCGTAGAAGCGGTCGCCGTCGAGCAGCGACAGCCAGATCTGGAAGTCCTCTTCCTTGCCGTTGTGCGGGGTCGCCGTCATCAGCAGGAAATGCCGCGTGGTGCCGCCGAGCATCTCGCCAAGCTGGAAGCGCTTCGTCTTGTCGACCTTGTTCCCGAAATAGGTGGCGGAGAGCTTGTGCGCCTCGTCCACCACGATCAGGTCCCAGCGGGTGTTGCGCAGGAGATCCTGGTAGTCCTCGTTGCGCGAGATCTGATCCAGGCGCGCGATCAGCAGGTTCTGCTCCTGGAAGTAATTCCCGGAGGCGCACTGCTCCTGTTTCTCACGACTGAAGATCTCGAACTGAAGGCCGAACTTCTCCCGCAGCTCGTCCTGCCATTGCTCGGTAAGGCCCCCGGGCGCCACGATCAGGATGCGTTGGGCATCGGCCCGGATGAGCAACTCTCCGATCAGCAGGCCGGCCATGATCGTCTTGCCCGCCCCGGGGTCATCCGCCAACACGAACCGGAGCGGTTGGCGTTCCAGCATGATTTCGTACACCGCCTCGATCTGGTGCGGCAGCGGCTCGACGTTAGAGGTGTGCACCGCGGTCATGGGGTCGAACAGGTGGGCGAGATGAATGCGGTACGCTTCCAGCCCGAGCTTGAAGGCGTCGCCGGGCGCATCGAAACTCCAGCGAAGCCCGACATCGGCAAGTGAGAGCCGGGTTTCGTCTTGGCGAAACACCATCTGCTCGGCAATGCGCCCATCTCCGGTCTTGTAGTAGACCGTGATCGCGTCCTCGCCCACCGGTTCAATGGTGACCACCCGGACGACCTGGTCCGGCTCCAGGCCGTGGATCCGTGCGTCCTTGCGGATGTCTTCCAACTTCAACAAGTCGTTATCCCCTCAATGCTTCGATGCGCCCCCAGGCGGGAACCCAGGCCCGCCATTCGCAATGGCGGGGCGACTAACCGGCCCAGCACGGTCACCGAAAGAGCTTTCCCAGCCCCTTGCTGGTTATGCGCCCAGCCGCCCTGCGGCCG
>REEU01000206.1 GCA_007694905.1 Gammaproteobacteria bacterium
GATTCGGTGGCTGCCAGAACCACCCAGCTCACCCCTTGCACGCGGCCAGGGTCCAGACTACCGTCAACTGGACCCTCACCGCCATCTGAAGAGGTGATACGGCAGTGCGACGCATCGGCTTTCTGGGTGTGCTCATCGTCTGGCTCGGCATCGGACCCGCGTGGTCAGGTGGCGGGCCAGAAACGACGCTGCTGGTGGTAAACGCCGATTCGGCGATCTCGCGCGTGGTGGCGCACGAGTACATCCGGCTGCGGGATCTTCCGGAGCGGCAGGTCGTCTGGCTGGAGGCCGTGCCGCCGTTGGAGACGATCGCTATCGCGACTTTTCGCGAGCGGATCCTGAAGCCGGTCTTCGCGCATCTTGCCGCGACGGGGCTGGAGGACGAGATCGATCTGATCGTCTATTCGGCCGGGTTCCCGTATGCGGTGGATTTCTCCGCCGACATGAAGCGTGTGGGCATGGAGAAGGACGCTCACATCGGCACGGCGGGCTCGCTGACCGGGATGACCTACTTCGCGCGCCGGGTGCTCGCCGAGGATGTCGGCTACCTGGCACGCAACGCCAACCGCTATGCGCGGCGTACCGTGTCCCGGGGAGCGCGTGCGCCGCGCGCGCCCACGGCTGAGGAGCGCGCCTGGGCCCAGGCCGCTGTGCAGGCGGTCTCGGCGGAAGAGCCGTCCGTGGCTTTGGAATCCCTGGAGCGTTACACCGACAGCTATCGCTGGGACGCCGGGGCCTGGCTGAAGCTGGCGCAGTTGCACGCGGATGGGGGCGCGGTGGATGCGGCGCTGGTGGCCCTGGAGCAGGCGGTGAACCATGGCCTGAACAACGTGCAGGTGGTACAGCAGAACGAACGCTTCGAGGCGGTGCGCCAGCACCCCGGCTGGGATGGGCTCCGGGAACGGATGGAGCAGGCGATGGGCACCCTGGAGCCCGCGCGCGGGTTTCGCAGCCGCTACTTCTGGTCGCGCAGCCTGCAGGACACGAGTTCGGACACCAAGGATCGCTATTTTCTCTCGGTGATGCTGGGCTACACCGATGTGCGCGGCAATAGCGTACCGGAGGTGCTCAGCTACCTTGCCAGCGCCGCGCAGAGTGATGGCACCCACCCGGAAGGCACGGTGTACCTGATGCAGAACCGCAACATCCGCAGCCGCGTGCGGCAGCCGTATTTCCGTTCAACGGTGTCCGCGCTGGCCGAGCGCGCGCGACACGCGGAGGTGATCGGGCAGGGGCAGCGGGGGCAGAACGGGCAGGTTCCGGTGGGCCGGGAGGATGTGGTGGGCGTGGTCGCCGGCACCCGAACCTTCAACTGGGAGGGTTCGGGTAGTCGGATGCTGCCCGGCGCGATCGCCGAATCCTTTACCAGCTATGGTGGTCACTTCAGCCACGGCAGTCAGACCAAGCTGGCAGAGTTCCTACGCCATGGCGCAGCGGGGTCGAGCGGCGCAGTGCGTGAGCCCTACAGTTTCGTGGAGAAATTTCCGCTGCCGCAGTTGCACGTGTTCTACGCCGACGGGGTGTCGCTGGCCGAGGCCTTCTATCTGTCGGTCGCCTCGCCGTACCAGCTGATCGTGGTCGGGGACCCGCTCACGCGTCCCTTTGCGCAGTTCGCGACCGTGCGCTTGGTCGGGCCGGATCCGGAATCGCTGTGGCGAGGCGAGGTGCCGGTGCGTTCCGAGGTCATCTCCGCACCCGGACGCCTGACGGACCGGGTAGAGCTGTGGATCAATGGCCAGCCCTTCGGGAGCGCGGCGCCCGGCGGAACGACGGTGCTGGACACCACCTTGCTGGAGGACGGGGTGCACGAGCTGCGTCTCGTGGCGGTGGAGGCCAGTCCCATCGAGACCCGCTCCTCGCTCACGCGAACCATCCGCGTGGATAACCGGGGTAGGCAGGTTTCGGTGCCCTCGCCGCCGGCACGCGTGGTGCGTGGCGAGACCCTGGTGCTCCAGGGAACGGCGGCAGGGGTGGAATCCGTCGAGCTCCGCATGCATGGCCTGCGCAACGTGGCTGAGGCGCGGGTGGTCAACGGCCGTTGGTCGATCGAAGTGCCGACCGAAACCCTTGGGCCGGGGATGGTGGGATTCCATGTGCTCGGTCGCGCGCCGCGAGGCCCAGGCGCCCGCAGCGCGGCGTTTGCAGTCCAGATCGTTCCGCCCCCGGCGCGGGCGCCCCGGCTCCAGCCGGCGTCGTCCGGTTTGGGTGTGTCCGATGTAGCGCAGGCGATAGGCCTTGCTACGGATGGCCTGCCGGACGTTGGGCCAGAGTCCGTGCAAGCCCCTCGCTTGGGTGAGTCGGGGCTGGAGTTGCGGGTTCACCACGGCGATGAACGTGTCGAGACGTTTACGTTGGAAAGCACCCGCGGACGCAGCCCGCGCGGGACTCGCGAGCGTTCGATCACGCGGCTGGAGATGGAGACCTGGTTCGAGGTCCGCGCCGATGGGCTGCATGAGTTGACGGTGCGGACCGCGGGCGATCTGGCCGTGGCGATCGATGGCCAGCCGGTGTTCCGCGGTACGATTCCCGCCGCCACGGGGGGGCAACGCCTCGCGCTATCGCTGCTGCCTGGTTGGTACCACCTGAGTCTTGATCTCGCGCCCGGCAACCCGCGCGCCGGCCCGCCCGAGGTGGTGGTATCCGGCCCTGAACCCGCCTGGGTTCTTGCCGGGGACCGCGTGCGTTTGCCGTAAGCCCAAGGGGCCATAGCGAAGTGCCGATCAAGGTCCTTCGACAGGCTCAGGACGAACGGGGGGAATCTCAGGACGAATGCGGGGAGATAGATTCCGTTCG
>REEU01000134.1 GCA_007694905.1 Gammaproteobacteria bacterium
GTCGTCGCCTACCGCCTTCTCCAGCACACCGAGGAACGACCTCTCTGCAGGGGAGAACAGGCTTGCTTTGAGCTGGTAGGGGAAACTGTCGACCCGGCGGATTTTCAGCCTGGCGACCAAGATCAGTGCCACAATGACTATAAAAGCCAGCCAAATTAGCCAGTCCACATGCAGATTCCCTATGTCGATAAACGTAGGTTAGTGTGGATTGTCCCGATATTCTTCGAGACATCTCTCAATGCGATCCATAGTTCTGCCAGAGATTTCGCCGCTATCGTAGGATCGTTCGATCGCTCGGCGCATCGCGGATCGCTCGCACAGTCCTTCGTCTCGGAAGATCTGATACCATCGTGACACGACTGCTGGCAGCCTCTGAATCGCGATTCTGTGCGGTTGCCTTGCCGACATCATCGCGGGAGCCTCTGGACGTAGACAGACACTGCCTCGATCGCTTGCTCTTCGTTCTCGAATTCTCTGGTCGTTAAATCCGTAGGCTGCTGTATGCCTCCGGCATATTGATACCAAACAGCAGCGTTCGAGTTGCTCCAGTCCACGAATACGAAGAGTGTCGAATCGTTCGGGCAAACGTATTTCCGGTATCCCGCCATCCCCATCCCCTGTTTCCTTAACACAGGATAGAGCGTTCGCCTTTCTCGACAATCACCCTACCCGGTGCTGCAACAGCAGGGTGCGCCCCAAACACTCCCATTAGGGGCGCCGCTCTCCATCAAACCATGTCTTTGAGCGCCTTCAATGACAGTGCTTTGACGGTTTTCGATGCTGGCTTGGCCTTGAAGATGGTTTCTTCTCCGGTGAAAGGGTTGATGCCTTTCCTGGCCTTGGTCGCGGGCTTCTTGCGCACGGTGAGCTTCACCAGCCCCGGAATCGTGAACTGACCTGGCCCTCCTCGTCCGGAGAGATTTTTCTTGATGAGGCTGTTCATTGAATCCAAGACCGCCTGGACATCTTTCTTCGCCAATCCCGTTTCGTCGGCGATATGCGCTATGGTCTGTGCCTTGGTGGGTGGAGTTTTCTTTTCGGACATTGGATCTCATCCTCAGGAGGTGGAAAAAAACACGCCAAATCTAGCATACTCGTGCGACGCTTCGTTCATTCCCTATCGTTCCACGTCTTTCTGCTTTCCACCATCAAACGCTTTTTCTCTCCCTGGCCACCGAACCCTGGGACACGTGCCCGATAATCCACCAGGATTCTTCGAGCGTCGGACTTTCGGTGGCTGGGGAGCCCTTCTCTGTCACCGTCCCTGAGGCTCGCCGCGTCGAGGCCCTGGTTTCCCCTGCCCCTCCATTTTAGGCGGGTATCGGTCAACCCTTCGTATACTGAGGGCAACCGAAGTTGGAAATTGGGTGCTGTCATGGTGGCTCGCTTCTTCTTGGCCCTTGCGATCACGGTTCTCGTTTTCCCGTTCCTGGCCGTATGGTCTCTCCACCTGGCTAAACCAGAGACCCCTTTCGCCTTGGATTTGGAGACTTGGAAGGTGGGCCTTCTCCCCATCGTATTCGGCTGGATGCTGTTTCTCTCCCCCATCCTGATCCCCGGTCTGAGCAACCGCTATTTCCGTTGGTTCAACCGGATTACGGGGGTGACCGCTACGCTCGAGTCCCTGTATTCGGCTTCCTCCCGGGCCCTTGAGAGCCTGCGTGGCGCCGTCGCCGAGACCGTCACTCGAATCCAGTCTCTGCAGCGGCGTTCCGACCCGGCTCCGGTCGGCCCCTCCGTCCCGGACGCCTCTGACCCGGTTCCACTACCCTCGGTCTTCACTGAGGCTGGTCAGCCGCCCCATGCCGATCCTCCTCTCCCTGAGCCGTCCCCAGAGGGCCCCCACCGGTTGTCTGGCGTGTCTTCTTCGATCAAGTCTCAGCTCAATCAGCTACGCGGACGGGTGGCTACGCTCTCCACCGACCCTTCGGCGGGTGTGGAGTCTGCGCGTGCCACTATTCGCTCTTTGCGTGAGCGTGTCACGGCATACAGCGCGGCGACAGGTCTTGCCCCGGCCGAGCTGAACGCCTACACCCTGGAGACCTTTTCTCATCTCAAGCAGATCGGTCGGGTCGGCGCCCGTGCGCTGGACCTTGAGCCCCACGAATGGAAATTTGTGGACGCCGCCTTCGCCAGCATTCCCCAGCCTCTTCTGCCTGGGGAGGAGGACCACCCGAAGCCTGAGCCGTTTATCTATCCCGATGAGCACCGTGAAGACCTGTTGGTCGCCGCTGCCCACTGCCGCGCGCTTGTCTCTGAGGATGATCTGGTTAGAGCGTCTAACGGAGATCTTGAGCGCGCCTTGAAGGTATCCCTCGCGATCCTTCAGGTCGCTTCTCACCGGCGTAGCAAGTCGGTAGAACGCGCTGCGGCTGACCCCCTTCTTGTTCTGCCGACCTCGAAATCCCGTTGATCAGCAGCGTTGTCGAGGGCGTAGTGCTCTGTGCATTACACCTCGATCTGCCGCGCTTTCAACGCCAGGTTGTTGATGGCCTTTTCCATCCAGCTTGCGACAGTCTTCGGCCTTAGACCCTCGCGGTAAAGGAAGTCGGGTTTCCGGTGGGTTCTTTCGATTTCCAGCCAAACCGGATTTTGCTGCTGACTGGCTATTCTGCGCGTCTCGTTGACGACGTCCAAGGCCTGTCCGCGTCGGGGAAACTTCCATGCGGCCACGACTTCGATCTCGTTCGCCCATCCACCGCGTTGCAAGCCGGCTTTGATTTGCCCCAGCCGTCGCTTCAGATTGCCCTGACAGTCACCGATCTTCACGTAGTTCGGATACTCTGGGATGCTCAGTACATAGGCACAGCCGTCGATGTATCGGTTTGCGGTTTCTAGATCCAATTCTATGAACCAGACTTCTTTGGTGGGCATGCTGTCTCTCTGATGTTAAGTCTCCCCCAGCGTACCCCACTTCCCACTAGCCGCGTCCTTCGCCATGTCTCATTTTTAGAGATTTGTCCGATGCATAGAAATCGGCAAAAAAAACCGCCCCTGAAGGCACCTTTGGGGGTGCGCTTCAAGGGGCGGTACGTCAGGCGATTTTCGCGCCTTTCACGTGGGTCTTCTCGACGAGAACGTCAAGGTGATCTTTGTCCCTGCCGTTTTTCGTCAGTTTGTAGCCATCGACATCCAGTCGCCACGCGATGGTCTCCCTGGTGACGTCCTTGCTGTACCATCCGGATGTGTCATCAGGCAGCTTCACGAAACGCAGCGGCAGCCGAATGAAGGACTTGATTCCTTCCTTGTACAGCCGTACGGCGAGTTTGGCAGCTGCAGCCTGTCCAGCGCCACTGCTGTCGACGTCACCGAAGATGTGAACGGTTTTGACGCCTGCTGGGGGCCTGAACTTCGTGAGCACCTGTGCGGAAAACGCGGCCCACACTGGAAGCTTCGGAAACATGCTCCGAACTGCCAATCCGGTTTCGACCCCTTCGACGACTGCGATCTCTGATCCTTGAACAGGGAACAGCTGGATCGCGGCTCCGAGGGTGCCAATAGCGCTTTCCACTGGCACCGACATCAATTTCTTCGCGCCAGGGACGTTCGCCTTTCCACCCTTGGGATCCAGATAGATCCGGTGGATGGTCAGCGGATAGTCTTTCTGGCACGACCTCAACAGGCTGACGATCGCCGGGAAGGTCCCGACAAAACCTCCGTCGTCATCAAAGTATGCGAGCTTTGGATGAAACCGAACCTCTTGCGGGTTTGGTAGCTCGCAGGTGATGCCGCGTGCTCTCAGGTAGCGCTCTCCAAGCGTGCCGCGGAGATCAATCGTCCCTGACCAGACCTTCTTCAGGTTCTCCACTTTCCTGGTGTCAACCTCGAAGGTCTTCTTCGGGACCGCGTTCTTGGCTGGCTTGGGCCTTTGCGGGATTTCACGCTCACGGATGTAGTTGGCGACTTCCTTCACGGCTGTCTTGATGTCATATCCGTTCAGGTATGTCAGCAGCAGAAAGCCATTGGGGTAGTGCCCGCATGTGTTGCAGGTGCCGCCTCCAGTCTCCTGGAAGTCCCTGAAAAGCCGAAACTGCTGTTTGGTCTTGCCATGGTTGTGATGGCATTTCACGTGACGCCCGAGTTTCCCGAGTGCCTCGCTGATGTCCACATGGCTGAGCGCGGTAATGATCTCTTGCCATCGACCCTCACACCGTCGGCGGAGGTCGTCGAAGTCGTAGTGCTCACGGTTCTTCATCTCGTCCTCCTTCGGTGTGTGTGCTGCTGAATGCGCTATGGCTTTCTTTCAGCATAGTGATCTCCTTCTTTTTGACACCCTATTGGCTCTCGTGCGGTGTGACCGTGCGAGGCTCATCGGGTGATTAGGGGGGGGTGCGCATCTCTGCGCCGGGGTGCTGGCTTGGGCCAGGTGGAGCAATAGCTCCGAAGCTGCATGGAGCAGCAGGTCTGATCCGCGTAAACGCGCATCAATAAAACCTGTGCCTGCGTTGCGCAGACGACACAGCCACTATTACTGGCGGCTGTTCGGTGGTCAAGCGAGTCCGGGTTATTTTTGCTGCAAATAAAACTCTTATCTGCCGGCCCGCAATCCTCGGTCTCCGTGACAGGAAGCGTCGAGGCTCCCCGATCTCCCTCCTCTAGCGCCACCCGCCTCTGTTCTCTGAAGGCCCTTCATATACTGACACTGAGGCGAGCGAAGATCGGTTGCCGGTTCAGAGATCTGTGGTTGTCTTGGACGGGGCCTCCAATGTCAGGAGGCCAGTTGATCGGAGCGTGTTTGCAATGCGGGTTTTTCACGACGCGACGTTGGTGTTTGTGGTGGTTCTCCTATCGAGCCTGGTGTCGACGCGGACTCATGCCGCCTGTCCACCTGTGCTCGTGGAGCTGTCCCCGCTCGGGGATCCACCTCACTCTGCCCGGGTCCGGCCAAACCCGGATGCCTCCTGTCCGGAGATCTATCGTGTCAGCGCAACGCTTTCTCAAGATGGCGAGGATATCCACAGTCGGACGTTCCATGCTACAGCCATTGCGGATCCGCCCCTGGTGTTTCCGGTTAGGGAGAACCTTCAGGCCCCCACCGTCGCCGGCGTCTATCGGATCGACTGGGAGCTTGAGTTTTCCACGGGTGAGACTCAGTCGCTCCGCCAGCCGTTTCTGATGCCGTGCCCAGCCGCCGCGCCGGTTGAGGTGAACTGGAGTGATGCTGATTCTGAGCTCAGTTTCGATCCGGTGTTTGTCGACGTTTGCGAGGGCGAGACCCAGGCCGAGCTGGTGTTGCGTGACATCTCCGGCGAGTGGGTGGTGGATTCGCTGTCTCTCATGTATCCCCCGGACGGCGGAAAAGTCGTCTTTCAGCTTCCACGTCTGGAGGGCGAGCGCCGCTATGTGGGTGAGCTCACCCTGACCAATCGATCCCAGGTCGAGACACGCGTCCCGGTCGAGGTCCTGACCGGCTGCGGTCCTATCGTTCCGGAGGCCATGATTCTGGAGGGACGTTTGCTGGGCAGCATCTCGGCGTCCGAGTGCCAGTATCCCGTGCGCCTGGAGATGCAGGTCGTCCACAGCAGCGGCGAGGTCTTTCGTCAGTTCGAGTCGACTCTTGAGCAACCCAGCTTCGAGCTGCCCATTCCGGATTTCGGACGGTGGCCAGCTGGCGATTTCGAGGTCCGAGCGGTGTTCCATGGAGCCGTATCTCGTGCTCGTAGAGATTTTCCCATCAATGTCGCGTGTACCGACCCTGCAGTGGGCGACATCGCTGTGGTGCCTGGCGAGACCTCGAATCTCGCTAACCTGGAGTTTTCCCTCCTTGATCGTGCCGAATGCCAGGGTGATGGTCGTGTTCGGGCCCAGGTGAGGCGTGCAGATCGTACGGTCGTCTTCAATCGTTCCATGGACCTGGCCGCGGACTCTGGGGAGAGCCGATTCTCCTGGTCGTTTCCGGCCGTTCCTGGCGCCACCTATGAGGTGTCTATCGATGTGGAGTACGGTGTGGGCTATGGCGAGCGCATCGATGTCAGCCGCCGATCCGTGCTCGAGTGTGCCTCGCCTGAGGTCCTCGATCTCGGCTATGCGGACTCGTCCGGCAGCACGCTTGGTGCACTGATATCCATTGCGCAGTGCAACGCGCCGGCGGTCGCCAAGCTCGTGGTCAGGACCCCCGAGGGTCGCCTGGTCGTTGAGTCCGATCCAAGGATTCTCCACCGGCAGGGCGAATCGCACGCCGTGATCGAGACCACCTCAATTTCTCATCTTGGTGATGCTACTTATTCTGTGGAGCTGACGGTCATTGACAGCAGTGGCAACACGGCGACCAGCACCGTCGAACTCGACCATGTGTCGGCAGGCCCGGAGGTGTCTTTCGCCTACGGTGGCACCCCGGTTTCGGCCGGCGATTTTCCGACGATTGACTCCCTTGAGGCGCTTGAGCTGGTGTTCGCTGGACCCACGCCCCCCTTGTCCGCGTTCACGCCTGTTCGTGGCGAACTCGAGCGCGCCGGCGCCCGGCACTCGGCGGTTTTCAGCCAGGTTGACGGTGAGATGACCCCGCAAATGTGGTTCGGTGGGTATTTTGAGCATCCCCGGGATGGTCTCCACCGGGAGCCTGTGGGCGTACTTGTGAGGAATGCCTCGGGTGATTTCTGGATCGCCCCTGTCGTTCGAACGCACGTACCCTCAATCGATCTGGACCTTCGTAATTATCACCCCTCCATGAAGCGGGTCGGATTCCGCGCGGTCGGCCGTGTTGAACCTTTGGAGCCTGGCAGCTACGCCGTCGAGGGCCTCGTGGTTGAACAGCGCAGCCGCCGGACGCTGATCCCGGGCAGCGCGGCTTTCCGGGTGACAGCCGCGACCACCCGTCAGCATGAGAGTGTCCTTCGGCGTGGCGTTACCGAGATCCCGGTGGGCGTCTCCTGGGGCGCCGACAACCTTGCCCGTCTCGAGCGTGTCGCCTCTGTTCCGGATGGTGACTATGCGTTATCGGTTGTGGCGCGCGACATGTTCGGTACCCCCTCGGAGGTCAGCACCCTCAGCTTCCGTCTTGATCAGGACAAGGCCAGAGCGCGACTGGACTGGCCCGCCATCACCGGCTATCAGCGCCAGGTACAGCATCGATTCCATCTTCCCGGCGTGGACAATCCAGGCCCTCTCCGGGTTCTCCTTCGACGCGTGACCGGGGTCGGCGAGATTCGGATCAACGGCCAGCGTGTCACCGACCAAAGCGTTGAGCTTCTGCTCAACCCCGATCCTTCTGGCGCCTTCACGATGTCCGTTGAGCTGTCTGAGGCGGACCTGGATGCCAGTTTCGTGATTCACCCCGACGACACCTCTGCGCGGCCTCTCGAGCTGGTCGTCCGCACTTATCGTCCCCAGTTCCTCGTCCAGCGCCTTACCAGTGAGAGCTCCCACGTGCTGTCCATCCGTAACGAGCGCCAGCCTTGTCGTCATGTGATTTTCGACGACCTTTCACGCGTGAGTCTTCTCGCCGACGAGGTCCTCTGCGCCGTGAGGCTTAACATTCCGGGTACCAGCGTCTCTTCGGTCTCTCAGGACCGTACCGAGGTTCGCCTCCCCTTGGACACTTCTCCCTCCTGGATGTACGAGGAGGGCTTTGTTCGTGTGGTCTCCGGCGAGCCCGTTTTTCACCAGATTCGCGAGGTGCCGATCGAGGAGCTTCGTGCCTTCTCCTCTACCCCGCAGTTCGCATTCGTTTCCCTGCCGCGTTGGCGCAATCGTGCTTCTGAAGGCAACTATCTCAGTTCACCCGGTCGGACTCTTGCCGGGCATGTGCTTATCGGCGCCGGCCTGGAGGATCCATTGGTATTCATCAACGACGAAGCAGTGGAGTTTACGCCTACGTCAACCGGCGACGTGCGAGTGCCCGTGTTTACGGACCTCGACCAGCTCGGTGACGAGGAAGTGGTGCGCGTGCGAGCCTATTATCCGAGTTCGCCTGCACTCGAGACATCCGTTCAGTACCGTTTCCTCGCGGTACCGGAGGAACCCAGCCTTCGTGCCATAGACGGCCACTTTATTTACCCTGACCCCGTATCGCTGTCTCTGGCCCTTGCCACGTCCTCCGCCCCGTATTCTCCAGAGCTTCACGGCCGCTATGAGATCAGCGAACTGCAACTCGTCCCCCGCGGCGCGCCAGAGGCCTCCCCCGTCCCGGTGGCCCCGCCGGTCATCGCAGACGACGGCACCATGTCTTTCAATTTCCCCTCGATCGCGCCCGGTCGGTATCGGGTGCTGGCGACCCTGGTCAACGTCGATCCGCGCTTCGCTGCCGTCTTTCGCCCCTTGTCTGCGGAGGCAGATTTCGAGGTGCTTGATGGCTCGCCGATCGCTGCGGATCTTTTCAGTTTCCTGGAGGCCGACAAGGCACCATTTTTCGGCCAGGTCGCGATTGAACTGCCGAGGCCTCATCGGCGTCGTGATATTTCGCGTGTCTCTTGGGAAGTCTCTTCCGATGGCGAGCAGTTCGAGCCCCACTATTGCTGCGGGTCTTCGGTGGATTTCGCTCTTCCTGAGCCCAGCGTTCGATATTTTCGGGCCCAGCTGACCAACCGCCATTCTGGCGCGATCTCACAGACCCCTGCGCTACAACTGCGCTCTTTCCTTGGAGGTGAGCTGCGGGTACTGGGCCCCCGGCATACCTTCCGTGGCTTTCCCGCGCGCTACGAGGTCGAGGGCTTGCCGCCCGACCAGACTGTGCTCTGGCGCGTGCTCACGCCGAACGCCACCGCGCCCCAGGAATTCCGAGGCCCTTCCCTTGAAATCAATCCTGAGGAGACTGGGATCTATTTCGTCGAGGTGGTCGCCGATACCGGCACCACCTCACCTGATGACCCCTCCGCGTTCCGCACCTATTTCACTCTCAACAGCAGTTGGCCTCGTCTTCCACCCCCCGTCATTTCGGGCCCCTCGGAAGTCGAATTCGGGCGTGTGACGACCTTTACCGTGATCCAGCCGGAGATGTTTCCTCGCAACGGTAACCCGGACATCGTGCGCGTCGGCGAGTGGGAACTCCCCGATGGGACCCGGGTGCCTGACGAGGACTGGCTTGAGTTCACCCTTCGTGATATTCCAGAAGGCCAGGACGCCGTCGCACTGGTCTATCACACCTGGATCCGCGGGGACCGCACGACCCTCACCACTTCCTCTCACCTGCTTCGCCCTGTCCGCTATGAATGGCCTGATTGGGAACTGACCGCCAGGACCGCAAGCCTCCGGCCTCCGGCTATCGTCCGACTGTCCGTAGCCCCTCCGCACTGGGAGCAGTGGATGGGGTTGGGGGGTTATTCGGTGCAGACCCATTGGGATCTTCCGCCGCATATTCGGGTGATTCACAGGACCCCGACTGCAGCGATTGTATTCGCCCCCGATGACCGTCCGTTTTCCGTCGTCGCCAGAATCACCGATCCTCGGGGCAATGTGACAGAGCTGCGCAAGAATGGGGTCCGGCCCGCCCATCGGGTACCTTTCGACGTCGCTCTCCGCGCGTCACCGGAGCGTAGTCTCGTCACCGCACCCATCAATGTCTCTGCCCATATCGACCCCATTGTGGTGCCCCAGGGCCGCGCCGTGAATCGCGTGGCCTTCTATCTGAATGGGCTTTACGTGGGCGTCACTGACGGCTCACCGCTCGATATCCGGATCGCCACGCCTGGAGAGCATGAAATCCGCGCCATCGCCTCTGTTGATGGTGAATTCTCAACTTCAGCGAGCGTCACCCTTGAGGTCGGCCACAACATCCGCGCGACCTGTGCGATCGTCCCTGTGGGCGACTTTCGTCTGAACGGCTTGGCTCGCGCTGATTGCCATGACCCTGATGGCCACATCGTCGAATACCGCTGGTATGCCGACGGCCAGCTGCTCAGCGACAGCGGAGCGCGTGTCACGTTGAGTCGGTCGCAGCTCCTCAGCGTCTCCGAGGTTTCCCTGATCGCAGTCGATAACGGCGGCTTGGAGACCACTGCGCGCTTCGTCGTGCCGGCTCGGGAGGCCTCCCCATGAGACGTAAGCGTAGGCTTGTGGGCATCAGCCGTCTCGCCGCCTTTGCAGCAGACCCAGAGGGTTTTGTTGAGCGTAACGGCGGAGCCCGTGATCCGGCGGCCGCCGCCTACGGTCGTGCTGCACATCGTGAGGCGGTGCGTCCGCCGGCACCGATCAAGGCCTTTATTGTCTATGCCGTACTGCTCGGCGTTTTGCTTTTAGCCCTTTACTACCTGGTGCTGCCGTGACTGTTTCTGCCCTCATCGCGCTAGTTCTTGCTGCCCTTTGTCTTTACGCGGCGTTCAGTCATTCCCGGCGTACTCAGTCCGACAAGGTGTTCAATCTGTTCCAGTTGGACCCCGATGAGTACGAGCTTCTTGGCTTTGATCTTGGCGACGGTTCTCGCAAGGTCACTGTGAGAGGTCTTGGTTTGATCGGTGCACCAGACGCTCTTTTTCGGCGTCGGCGTGATGGCCGTCTTCTCGTTGGCGATTTCAAGACCCGGCGTTTTCGCGGTAATCCTTCGAAGTACGAGCGCTTCCAGATGGTGCTTTACATGGGGGTCGCCTCACATCAGTACCAGGCCCCGGCAGACGCCTTGCTCCGATACGCTTGCGGTCACCTCGAGCCTGTCGACTTTGACCCGGGCTGTTTCGAGGAGCTTCGCGCCCATATCGGCCCTCTTCTCAAGGCCGAGGCGAAATTCGATCGCTCGGGCCGGCGCGCACCCCGTCGACGCCGCGGCGTCGCCCAGATCTCGCGATAGTTCGGGCTTCTCTGGGACGCCTCACAGGGCTTTTTTGCGCGGCTCCCAGCTCCTTGAAGGATCGAGTCTGAATTTTGTTTGCTGTGACGGAATTCACGGAATCGCCGCAAGCTATTGTAATCGGGGAAAAATATCCCAATCGCCATAAGCCTCCTAAATTTCCAACGAAAACAACAGTTGACACCCCACTTTGGTTTTTCGTATCCATAAACTCCGGGACCCCATCGCTGTTCCGGCGGGCCTCCTAGCCAATCGCGAGGAGTCCCACCCCGAGCCCTGCTCCCGCTCGGCCCAGCAGCCACTGCGCTGTTCAATCAAAACATGTGTACTTGCTAATCGGCATCGCTCGTGTGCCGCGCAAGTCGACAAGGGTCGATAAGTGGGGGGCAGTATGATGTTGGAAAGAGTCGATTCTCGCGAATTCCCGGGCAACCAGCTTCACGAAGCACACCGCTCGCAATTACCTTCATCGCGAAGCGTCCTCGATCAGGTCAACAGTTACATGGCCCGAGCGAAGAAGACGCCCTTGCTGTCCCACGATGAACTCATTTCACTTTCTCGCTCTGCGTATCGAGAGCGCCTTTCCCAGATCAGGATTTTGTCCCGCTTCCTTCCGTGTATCAGGGCTCTTGTCGATCAATACTCGAGTCACGCTGGTCGTGGATTAAAGCTTTCCGGGTTGCTTGAGGGGATTATTGATCCATCCTTGAGCGCACGCGATGCCGTTCACGCCAAGAATGTGAGTCGTGTCGGCAACCAGGCATACGACGACACCGTTACCTGTCCCTCACGCCTGGCTGAGCATCTTGATAGTTTGTCCGGCCTGTTCGGTGCGGTCTCCAAGAATCCTGCGGGAGCGCGCCCTGAAGACTTGGATGCTGTGTCTCAAGCTTACATGATGTCTCTCCTGCGCCCCGATGAGCTTAAACGCCACCATGCGCTTTTCACGCAGCTCACAGACAGGCTGCGCGACTTCGCCCAGCAATTTCGCGAGATCGATCCGGATACGCCCATCGACAAGTCCGTGACCTCGCAGCTTCCTCCCGATTTCGCAACGTCTCTGCGTCGCCTCCCTCGAGCTCGTCAGCACGCGTTCATCAATGTCGCATCCGACGCCGTGGACATCGTCGAGGGCTGCGGACTTCTGGTCTCGGAGATTCTTGACATGCGCGAGCGTTACGACGCCCATGCGCGCGAACGTGTTGGGCACATCAACCGGATTGTCGAGGCCAATCTGCTCTTGGCCGCATCTCAGGCCCTTCGTCCTGGCCTAAAGGACGATCGTCTCTTCGATCGCTGCCAGGAGTCGAACATCGGTCTTGTCATCGCTGCAGACCGCTTCAAGTACTGGCGCAATCTCGCTTTCAGCACCTATGCCGTTTTCTGGTGCCAGCAACGCCTGAAACGGTATCGTGATGAGCATTCTAACCCCGCGTTTTCGATTCCGTGCAGCGTAGCCGCCCTGAACCGAAAGATTCTCAAGTCTCGTGACAGAGCGCTGTCTCGGGCGGATGATCACGATTCATTGCCTACAGCACATGATGCATCTGAGCGTCTCAACGTATCCAGGTCGAAGCTCGATCGCGCTTTACTGGCTTTTTGCCCCCCCCAGAATATCGATGATTTGGAGCACGACCTGGCAGACTCCGATGTGGAGTATCAACACACGGTTCTCGATCCGGTCGCTTTCCACCGTGTACTCTCCCGTGCGCTTCGCACGGTTTCGCCGAGGAAAAGAATCATATTCGAGATGCTTTGGGGGATCTGCAAAGAGCGTGTATACGACGTGGAAGAGGTGGCCGCGCACTTCGGCATGAGTTCGGTTGACGTTCGTCGCTCTGAGAAGCACGTCCTCGAGCGACTCGCTGAGGGCCCCTTCGCCCGCAAGCTGCTTGAGTTCTCCACCTTCTGATTGAAGGCCATGTTTTCGGGCATTCTGCTTTCCCTTGTGCTGGCTGGAACGTCGGCCGCCTCGGCGTCCCATGCGTCAGCTCAACCCTTTTTTGCCACCGTGACTCATGTCACCAGCGCCAACAGTCTCCTCGTGTCTTCCCCGGATGGGGAGACCATCCAGGTGACTCTGGCGTTCATTGTGATTCCGTCCCCGCCGCAGCCCTTCGGCGGGGAGGCTAACGCTTTTCTTCGTTCAGAGCTCCTGAACCGGAGAGTATCCGTTCGGCCGATCGGACATCCCACTGGCTCTCATGTGAACGCTGTGGTGTATCGCGGGAGTGCGAATTTCAACCTGTCTTTGCTGGAGAGCGGCTATGCCTGGGTGGATTTCGCCCAGCCCATGCACCCTCAGTGGAATCTCTCACAGCATCGTGCGATGACGGCGCGCCGTGGACTGTTCGCTGACGATGATGCGACACATCCTCGGATCTGGCGCCAGGAGCTCGACGATGCGAATGTCGTTCTCGCTGCCGCCCGTCGAATGCTCCAGGAGGAATCGCTCCCGGAGCTCCTGTCGCGGACGTACATCGGCCATCGAGACCTCGGTGTCTTCGTGCAGACCGGCTGTGTGCATATCTGGGCGGAATGGCCAGTGACTCGCCGCGTACCGTTGACGTCTCGACGCGGCGCCGCCGCTTCCGGCTATCAATTTCGTGAGTGCGATGCTGTCCGCTGAGGATTTTCGCCGAACTCAGAGGTTTCCTGCTCGTTTCGCTGTGGTCTTCGTATCCTGATGGGCAAGAGGGGCAAAACCCAGGAGCGCGTGATGTCGACCAGTGATCCATTTACCGTTGGGCTTGGGTCTCCGAGCAGCGCTTCAGCATCTGTCGATCCTGCGGCTGCGCCGAGCCGGGACAGGGAAGCCAGGCCACCGCCCCCGGACCAATCCACCGTGGATCGGGCGGATCGGCTTGCAGCCGCGCTCCGTGGCAGCCCAGAGCCTGAGGCCTCTGACCCGTCTTCCGGCGTCCACGGACGCCATGGAGGCGCATCCGAGACCTCTCCGGTGTCGGCGACTGCGGACGCGCCCCTGCCTGTTCCGGAGGGCGCGGTTGCCGGATCCGGCGGGTTGCCGTTCACGGATTTCGGCGCAGCCGAGTCCAAGGCGGCTCATCTGACTGCTCAGACGGGTGATGCCTGGTGGGTTCGTGCGCTCTCCCCGTCCCAGTTCGTCCTGGTGTGCTCAGCTGTCGCGCCTGCGGCCATGTCTACGGGTGTCCTCGACATGGCTGACGGGTCGTCGACTGAGGATGACTTTCGCACCAAGCCGCTCGATGAGCTTCAGTTATCAGACTTTCCGGACGGGCACCCTGTACATCGCTTTGGTCTGGGCCAGTACAAACGCTTTGCGAAGCGCAATTTCAAGTTCAAGCCCTCGTATCGTTCGATGTGGCCCCTGTTCGTCCTTGCCGCCATAGGGGGCCTCTTCTACGCGTTTCCAGTGGCCGTGATCACGCTGCTGCCGGAAGATGCGGTCCATCAGTTGCTCACCTCCTTCGACCAGGTCACTTTAATCTCAGGCGTCGAGAAGGTAGGCATCGCGATTGCCGCGGTCGGCTTGGGAAAGGCCTTCTTCGAGCGGCACTATCGGCGGTATTTTCTGATGCCCGGATTCGTGAAAGCCGAACAGGGCATCATTGCACGGAAATCCACCAAGATTGCCTACCTCAACGTGGTGAACTACGACGTTCAACAAAATCCTATTGCCAGAATCCTGAATTATGGCAACCTTGAGCTCTCGTCTGCCGGCAGTGACGGTTCAGAGATCAACATGAAGAATCTCTTCTCACCGCGCGTGGTGGAGCTGGTTCTAGAGAGCCGTATGGAGGAGGCCCGTCAGGCGGGCAGGTCGAAGCGTTAAGCCGCCGAAGCGTGCCACTTGATTGGTTCAGG
>REEU01000214.1 GCA_007694905.1 Gammaproteobacteria bacterium
GGCGTTTGCTAGTGTCAGTGGGAGCGAAAGTCGCTGGGCCGCATAGGCCCGCAGGGTCGGCTTTGCGATCGCGGACTGCCGCCGGACTCGGGCATGACGCAGATCGCGACGCCCGCTTTGCGGACGTCAGCTCCCACTGGGCCTCGCGAGCATCGCCCTTGTTCCTTCCGCGACTGCGTGAACGTTGGTTCGTGGCGGGGGCGCTCACGGTGGCTGAAACCCTTCCATCCTCGGCGGGGGATCGGTAGTTTGCGCGATTGGACCAGCGGTCAGCCTGACCGCCCACGGAGATCGACCTTGATCGCAGCACCCGTGCCCGGCAAGTGGTTCATTGTCCTCCTCGTTGCCTTCGGGTTGCTCGCGCCCGCCGCCGAGGCGCGGCTGCGCGACGCGGTCCATGAGGAATCGCGGACGCTGACCCTGGTCCTGGAACAGGATCCACCCCAGCTCGACTCCACCCGCTCGACGGACAGCGTCAGCATCCGCGTCCTCGGCCACGTCAAGGAGGGCCTGACCCGCTACGACGACCGCAACCAGCTCACGGGCGGGGTCGCCGAGCGCTGGGAGGTGCGGGAGGACGGCGCCACGTTCTGGCTGCGCGAGGACACTCGCTGGAGTGACGGTGAAGCAGTCACGGCCCATGATTTCGTCTACGCGTGGCGACGCGTGCAGGATCCCGCCACCACCTCCGAGTACGCGTTCATCATGTACGGCATCGAGAACGCGGAGGCGATCAACACCGGGCAGATGCCGCCGGAGGCCCTGGGCGTCCGTGCCGCGGGCGATCACGTCCTGGAAGTGTCCTTCGAGCGGCCCATTCCCTTCTTTGCCCGCCTCACGGCGTTCGCTGTGTTCCTGCCGGTACGGGAGGATTTCGCCGCCCCCCGCGGCGACCGCTACGGCGCCAGCGCCGCGGACATGCTCTACAACGGCCCTTTCGTCATCAGCCGCTGGAGCCGCGGCGCCCGCCTGACCCTGGATCGCAACCCGCACTACTGGGAGCGGGACGCGATCTGGCTGAATCGCATCGACTTCGGTTACATCACGGCCGACACCCGCGCCGAACTCAACCTGTTCCGGGACGGCAAGGTGGCCATGGCGAACCTGGACGCCGACACCATGCACAACGCGCTGCAGCAGCGCTGGCGCATCCACCGCTTCGATGACGGCGTGCTGTTCTACGTGGGCTTCAATCACCGCCCCGATCGCCTGACCCGGAATCGTAATCTGCGCCGCGCCTTCGAACTCACCTTCGATCCCCACGAGTTCGTCAATCGCATCATCGCCACGCCTGGCAACCGGGCCGGCATCAGCCTGTTTCCGGCGTGGATGGAGGGTGCCCACGGTCGCCTGAGGGAGGAGATCCCGCCCCGCCCCACCGAGGTGGACCTGGAGCGGGCACGGCAGTTCCTGGAACGGGCACGGGAGGAACTGGGTCTGGAACGCTTCCCTCCCATCGTCCTGCTCACCGGTGACAGTCCCACCGCGAACCGTCAGGCCGAGTACCTGCAGTCCATGTGGGGGCAGGCCCTCGGCCTCGAGATCCGCGTCGACGTGCAGATCTTCCGGCAGCGGCTGGCGAAGATGACGGCCGGCGACTACGACCTGGTGCTGGCCGGTTGGGGGCCGGACTACAATGACCCATTGACCTTCGGCGACCTGTTCGCGTCCTGGAACCAGAACAATCGCGGCCGCTTTGCAAGCGACGAGCTCGATCACTGGATCCGCCAGGCACAGAACCAGCTGGACCCGGAGCGACGCGTGGAAGCGTTCGGCGAGATTCAGCGTATCGTTCGCGACGAGGTGGTGGTGATTCCCACCTACGAACGGGCACGCCTGTACGTCATGAACCCGCGCCTGCGCGGCGTCGTTAGACGTCAGATCAGCCCGGACCCGGACTTCACCAGAGCCTGGATCGAGTAGATGTGGACCTACACGCTCAGACGCCTGATCCAGGGCGTGATCACGGTCTGGTTCATCGCCACGGCCACGTTTGCCGCGATGCACATGGTGCCCGGGGATCCGCTCGGCAGTGATCGCGCCACCACCGAAGCCATCCGCGCCAATCTGGAGGCCCGCTACGGCCTCGACAAGCCGGTGTTCCCGGACCAGTACCTGATCTTCCTCGGCAACATGGCCCGCGGTGATTTCGGCATCTCCTTCACCCAGCAGAACCGCAACGTCAACGACATCATCCGCGAAGCCTTCCCCATCTCGGCCCAGCTCGGGATCCTGGCGGTGCTGTTCGCAGCCGCTGGCGGCGTCCTGTTCGGAGCCCTGACCGCGCTCTATCGCAACCGCCTGCCGGACGTGGTGATCATGTTCCTGGTGATTCTAGGCATCTCCATCCCGAGCTTCGTGTTCGCCGCCCTCGGTCAGCTCGGTGTCGTTCGCCTCAACAACCTGGTCGGACAATCGGTGCTGCCGGTAGCGGGCTGGGGGACGCTGCAGCACATGCTGCTGCCGGCACTGGTCCTCGGGCTCGGCACCATGGCCTTCCTGACCCGCCTGATGCGCTCGTCCATGCTCGAGGTGGTGAACACAGACTACGTCCGCACCGCCCGGGCCAAAGGGGTGCCGCCGCTGCGGATCTTCTGGCGCCACCAGCTGCGCAATGCGGTGCTGCCGGTGATCACGGTCCTTGGCCCCGCCATTGCCGCCATCACCACCGGCGGCTTCGTAGTGGAACTGGTGTTCGCCATTCCCGGGCTCGGCCGCACCTTCGTCGAGGCGGTACAGCAGCTGGACTACACGCTGATCATGGGCACCACCGTGTTCTACGGCGCGTTTCTGGTGCTGATGGTGATTCTGGTGGACCTGATCTACGGCTGGGTGGATCCGCGGGTGAGGCTCAGCTGATGGCAGAGGCGGCGCGGACATTCACTGCCGACGACTTTGCTCCTGCCGAGGTGCGCACGGATCTCCACGGCATCGCCCGTCCGTCCCAGTCCTACTGGCAGGACGCCTGGTACCGTCTGCGCCGCAACCGACGCGCCATCGTTTCATTGTGGATCGTGATCTTCCTGCTGGCCTTCACCCTCGTCGGTCCGCTGCTGTGGCGGGTGGATCCCTACGCCCAGAACCTCGATCGCATCTCCCAGCCACCGACCCTGGCTGCCCGTACGCTGCTGGTGGAACGCGGCGTGCAATGGGAGGGGGTGACGCTGCCGGACTGGCCGGCGGCGCCGTCCAGCGCCTGGCTGCTGAACCCGGAACGGGGCGAGTTGCCGCCACCGGAGCGCTTCGAGGTCGTGGGGGACCCCCACACCATGTCGGTGCGGCTGCGCTGGAGTCCGGTGGCGAACGCAGCCGGCTATCAGATCTATCGCAACACGTACCGGCCCACCGCCGTGAACGAGCTGGGGCTGCCGCTGGGCGAAACCTGGAACGGAAACGAAGTGGGCTACGAAGATCAGCTCGCGCTGACGCCCTCCACCTACTGGTACTCGATCACGGCCACGGACGGCGAGCGGGAGTCGGAGCAGTTCGTCACGATCCCGGTGGACGTGGAACTCGCCACCACCATCGACAATGCGCTCATGCGCGGGCTCATCGAGAGCCGCGACGCGGTGCGTGCCGGCGAGTACGTGTCCATGCCGGCCAATCCTCTGGGCACCGACTACCTCGGTCGGGACATGCTCGCCCGGCTCATGCACGGGGCCCAGACCTCCCTGTTCATCGGCATCGCCGCACCGCTTCTGTTCGTGCTGCTCGGCACCATCTACGGCGCCTTCGCCGGCTTCGCCGGTGGCCGCACCGACGACTTCATGATGCGCATCGCCGACTTCGTGATCGCGCTGCCCTTCCTGCTATTCATGATTCTGATCCGGGTCGCATCCGGCATCGGTCCCGGCGAGAGCGGCATCCTGCCCCTGCTGCTGGCCCTGGTAATCCTGTCCTGGCCCGCCACGGCGCGTCTCGTACGCGGGCAGATCCTGCAGATCCGGGAGGAAGGCTACGTGGAAGCCGCGCGCCTGCTCGGTGCCCGCGATCACTACCTGATCCTGCGCCACATGGTGCCGAACACGCTGGGCGTGATTCTGGTGACCCTGACCTTCGCCATTCCCACGGCCATCTTCACCGAAGCGTTTCTGTCGTTCATCGGCATGGGCGTGGCACCCCCGGTGCCGTCCTGGGGCTCCATGTGCAACGAGGGCCTCAAGAGCATGCTCAACTCACCCCATGAGCTGTTCTTTCCAGCACTGCTGATCAGCATCACCGTACTCGCGTTCAACCTGCTCGGCGACGGCCTTCGCGACGCCCTCGATGCACGCATGCGGTCACGGGAGTGAGCAGCATGACCGACGGCCATGATCACGTCCTGACCGTGGAGCACCTCGAGGTGGAGTTCGACACCTATGGCGGCACCGTGCACGCGGTCCGGGATGTGAGCTTCGGCCTCCGGCGCGGTCGCACGCTGGCCATCGTCGGCGAGTCCGGGTGCGGCAAATCGGTCACCGTGCAGGCCCTGATGGGCCTGATCCCCATGCCGCCGGGGCGCGTCACCCGCGGCTCGGCGAAGCTCGGGGACACCGAACTGCTAGGCCTGCCGGAGCGGGAGTTGAACCGGATTCGCGGCAACCGCATCGGCATGATCTTCCAGGATCCGATGTCGTCGCTGAATCCCACCATGCGCATCGGCGATCAGATCGTCGAGACCCTGCGCGTGCACCGCGGCATGAGCATCCGCGAGGGCCTGCGGGAAGCCGTGACCCTGCTCGACCGGGTACGCATCCCCGAGGCCAGCCAGCGCGCGCGCCAGTATCCATTCGAGTTCTCCGGCGGCATGCTGCAGCGGGTCATGATCGCAGTCGCCCTCGCCTGCTCCCCGGAGGTGCTGATCGCCGACGAGCCAACCACGGCGCTGGACGTGACCATCCAGGCCCAGATCCTGGAAATCATGCAGGCACTGCAGCGCGAGGAGGGGATGTCCATCATCCTCATCACCCACGATCTCGGGGTGGTGGCCCGCATGGCAGACGACGTCGCGGTCATGTACGCCGGCCAGATCGTCGAGACCGGCAGCGTGGACGACATCTTTCACCGTGGTGGGCATCCCTACACCATTGGCCTGCGCCGGGCGACGCCATCCAACGACCCGGAGCGGAAACAGACACTCGAGCCCATCGAGGGATCACCCCCTGATCTGTTCCATCCGCCGGTGGGCTGCGGCTATTTCGCGCGCTGTCCCCACGCCATGCGTCTGTGCGAAACAAACATGCCGGAAGCCTTCGAACTCGCCCGCAGTCCCGAAGGCGTCCTCCACAGCGCGCGCTGCTGGCTGCAGCACGCGGCCGCACCACGCACAGCCGCCGTCAATCAGCGTAGATCGGTGTCGTCGTGAGTGAACTGCTGCTCGAGACCCGGGGCCTGAAGCGTTACTTCCGCCTCGACCGGAGGCGGCAGGTCCATGCGGTGGACGGGGTGTCGCTTGCCATCCAGGCGAACGAGATCCTCGGACTCGTCGGTGAATCAGGTTCCGGCAAGTCCACATTCGGCAAGACCGTCCTCGGACTCCACGACAAGACCGAGGGCGAGGTCCGCTATCGAGGCGAGCTGCTGCCCAGCCGCTACCGCAGCGCCGACTTCCAGCGCTGGTCACGCACGATGCAGATGATTTTCCAGGATCCCTATTCGTCCCTGAATCCGCGCATGACCGCCGGCGAGATCATCGCCGAAGGCCTGAGCCTTCACAGTGACCTCAGCGCGGCCGCAGTCCGCGAGGAAGTGGCCCGCTGGCTGGTCCAGGTCGGCCTGAGCCCGGACCACGCTTCCCGCTATCCGCACGAGTTCTCCGGCGGCCAGCGCCAGCGCATCGGTATCGCCCGGGCCATGATCGTGAAACCCGAGTTCGTGGTCTGCGACGAGCCGATCTCGGCGCTGGACGTGTCCGTCCAGGCCCAGGTGATCAATCTCCTCTCCGAGCTGAAGACGTCCTTCGGCCTGACGCTGCTGTTCATTGCGCACGACCTTTCCATGGTGCGCTACGTGTCAGACCGGATGGCGGTCATGTACCTGGGCGCGCTGGCCGAACTGGGTCCTGCCGACGACGTGTTCTACCGCGCGATGCATCCCTACACGCGCATGCTCGTTGCCTCGAACCCTGAGCCGGACCCGGACGTGGAGCGGCGGCGTGCACCGGAACCCATCGACGGCGAGATTCCCTCGCCGGTGAACGTCGGTGCCGGCTGTCGTTTCGCCGGCCGCTGCCCGGAAGTGATGGCACGCTGCCGCGAAGTCACGCCCGAACTCATTCCGGTCAAGGATCACAGCAGCGGCGCGATTCGCCAGGTGGCCTGTCACCTCTACGACTGAAGTGGCGTGCGCGCATCGTGCAGCCATGCCAGAATCACGAGCACCTCAGAGGAGACCTGATCAACATGCCCTGCCGCTTCCTGTCCGCCATCGTCGTGTGCTGTCTGCTGGCCGCCTGCGGCCCTGTTCTGGTCGCCGACGACGCCCGCAAAAGGGAATCCATCATGCGCCAGCACACAGAGGTGTGGACACGGGGCCAGCTCCACGTCATCGACGAACTCTACACCGAGGACTTCATCGGCCATTTCCACGGCACCTTGGTGGAGGGACGTCGTTCGCTGAAGGCCTACGTAGAATCCCAGCGCAATGCGTATCCCGATTGGCACGAATCTGTGCAGTGGGTCGTCGTGGAAGGATCAAGGGGTGCGAGTCAGGCGATTCTGAAGGAAGGCGCAGTCAAGGCGCTGCTCGGGACGGATGGCGTGCGCGAAACGCTGGCCCTGGAGCAGGGAAGTCTGTTCGAGTTCGAACGCGGTCGTATCGCGCGGCAATGGGTCTACCCGGATCTCACCCGGCCGCAACAGGTGATCGGGCTGCAACCCGTCCCCTGAGGGAGGCGCTGAGGCTAGTCTCGGTGCTCCTCGGCGAGCATGTGAGCGTTCATGCGTGCGAGCCAAGTCTGTCCCTCTCCGGTGTACTTCAAATAGCTCAACGCTACCTCGATTCTCGGCATGATGTGCCGCCAGAACCGCTGCGGATAGGAGTCAAGAACGTCCTGGGCATTGTTGTAGCCCATGCTTCCGGCGAGTCCGGCCTCGTCGAGCTGACGGAAGAAGCGCTTCACCCGCTGATGGAAACGGGGGTCCGCCGCATGACCGATGAGCTGGGCGGATCCGAGCAGGGCGCCGAGCGAATTCCGATCCGTGCCGTACTCGGCGGGAAACGGAAAGCGGGTCATGTGGTTCAAATAGTCCGCAAGCCGTTCGGCGTCGAGCATGGGATCCGTACGGAAGTAGTGGCGCACGAACAGCTGACCGCGCTCGATGTAGACCGGGTACAGGAAGCCGTCGGTACGGTCACGGGGAAGTTCGAAACGCTCGCCGTCCGCACCCACTACCAGGTCGCGACCCGTGTCACCGGGCACCACACCGCGGGCGAAACCCGTGAATGAGCACAACGACGCGACGATGAAGTGCAACCAGTCGTCAGGCGTGACGTCGAAGCACTCGATCTGCCGACCCTCGACGATGCGCAGCGCCACTTCGGTGGTCAGCAGGCAGCCATCCATATTGGTGTAGAGGGCATTGGTCCGGGCCGTATGGGTCAGCGCCAGCCGCCCGCAGCGCCGCAGCGTGGTCTGGGCAACAGTGGAGGCATCCGGATGGGCACGGCGATACTCGTCACTGAGACGATCGAGGTAGGCGTCGATGACGATATCGGACGGTTTGAACATGCGGACCCGGTCTCCCCCTGCCTGTGCCACTCGCACCCAGGTCTGTACGCGAATCACGTTCCCCCAAGAACAGCGCCTAAAGTGCGCCGCGGTGCTCCTGATAAAAGACGTGTGAATAGAGCCCCGAAAGCCAGTCCCTGCCTTCCCGCGTCAGCTTCAGATAGTTGATTCCAGGCTCGATGTGCCGCTGCACCATGTTCCAGAAAAACTCCGGATAGGTGTCGCGCAATGACTCAGGAGAATCATTGCCCATCTTTTCGTTCGCGCCGGTCTCCTCGAACTCATAGTAGAGCGCAGGCAACTTGCGTGGATAATCAGGATCGGCCATCTGACCCATCAGATCTGCCGCCTGAACCAGGACAGCCCAATCCACTACGTCGGCTGCAACGGAATCGTCGGGAACCGGAAAGCGCGTATTTTCAATGGTCGCCGCGATCAGCTCCGCATCAATCTGGGGATGGTCGCCAAACCGGGAACGCACGAACATCTTGCCGCGCTCCACGTGATAGGGAGTCAGGAATGCATCCGTGGCACCGACTGGAATCCGGACCGTATTGCCGGCACTGTCGATGACTGCAAGGTCACCTTCATCACCGGGACAGATACCGCGCACGTAACCGATGTCGTGGCAAAGAAGCGCAATGGTGAAATGGGCCCAATCACGAGGGCTCACCGTGCCTTCGGACAGCAGCTTGCCACGAAAGATCTCCTGACCCACTAACGTCACCATCATGGTGTGCTCGACGTCATGATAGAACGCGTCGGACCGGTTGATCGTCTCGATGGCAAGGTTGGCCGAAGCCCGGATGATATTCCCGTACTCATGTTCGCGGCCGCCCAGATTGCCATAGGCAGCGCGATAAGCCTCCGAGATGCGGCTCAGAAAGGCCTGATTGATGGTATCTATGGGGTTGAACACCATGTTCGCGTGCCCGCCGTCAGGCAACAACAGTGAACGAGACCTTCTTCACCTGCTGCAGAGTATGCCCGCGCCCTGAGAGGGGTCAACAACGGAGTGCGCCTGTGCCTTGGAGCGTGCCGTGGCTCACACTCCTCCGGCAGCTGACCGCATGCGCTGCCATTTGGTGGCCATGCGCAGCACGCTTGAATCCCTGGTGTAGGTCGCAAGTTCCGTCAGCGGGACCCATGCCAGCGCGTGGGATTCGTCGCTCGTCACGACATCCCGGGTCACGGCGCGGAACGCAAAGCGGACATCGAAGTGGACGTGTGCGGGCTCACTGCGCCGGGCGGGAATGTCGTGAATGTCCACGTCGAAGGGGATGACCGGGCCTGAGCCTTCGCCACTCAGCACATCCAGACGATTCAGACCGGACTCCTCGAGACCTTCCCGCCGAGCCACTGCCAGGACGTCGGGATCCCCGTCCGCATGCCCCCCCAACTGAATCCAGAGGTCCAGTTTACGATGGTGGGTCAGCAACACCGCGTCACCGTCAGGATCAACGATCCAGGCCGAACCCGTGACGTGCCCGGGATGCTCGAGACCACGCTCGAAGCAGCGCGGATGAGCCACCACGAAGTCACGAAAGCGAATCACCATCTCCGATTCGTCGGGGTGAAATTGCAGATAACGTTCCAGCGCGATCAGCAGCGGTTGCCGGTGCATCAGACGCGACGGCCCTTGAGCGGCTCCACATCGAACAGGGCCGCGAGCTGTTCGGTCATGGCGTCACCGAGCTGCTCCGCATCGGTGATGGTCACCGCCCGCCGGTAGTGGTGGGTGACGTCGTGGCCGATGCCAATGGCCACCAGCTCCACAGGCGATGCACTCTCGATCTGATCAATGGCGTACTTCAGGTGGCGTTCGAGGTAGTTGCTCGGGTTCACCAGCAGAGTCGAATTGTCCACCGGCAGCCCGTCGGAAATCACCATCAGCAGCTTGCGCTTTTCGCTGCGGGTGACGATCCGGTTGTGCGCCCAGATCAGCGCCTCGCCGTCGATGTTCTCCTTGAGCATGTCCTCGCGCAGCATCAGTCCGAGATTGCGCCGGGCACGTCGCCAGGGATCGTCAGCCGCCTTGTAGATGATGTGACGAAGATCGTTCAGGCGCCCGGGCTGGCTCGGCTTGCCGGCTGCGATCCATTGCTCACGCGCCTGACCGCCACGCCAGGCGCGGGTGGTGAAGCCAAGCAACTCCACCTTCACCGCACAGCGTTCGAGTGTCCGGCCGAGGATGTCGGCGCACATGGCGGCGATGGTGATGGAACGACCGCGCATGGAGCCGGAACTGTCGATGAGCAACGTCACCACGGTATCGCGGAACTCGGTTTCCCGCTCCTGCTTGTAGGCAAGCGGATTGCTCGGATCAGCCACCACCCCTGCGAGACGCGAAGTGTCGAGGATGCCCTCCTCCAGATCGAAGTCCCAGCTTCTGTTCTGCTTCGCCAGCAGGCGACGCTGCAGCCGATTGGCGAGCCGCGACGTGGCGAGTTGAACCGACTGCAGCTGCTGGTCGAGCAGCGCCCGCAGGCGATCGAGTTCCGCCGGCTCACACAGGTCCGAAGCCCGGATGACTTCGTCGAAACGGGTGGTGTAGGCGTGATAGTCCACATCCACCTTGATGCGACCGGAAGTGTCACGGACGTCGCGGGAAGCCTCTTCCGCATCGTCCTGTGTTTCGAGTTCACCGGCCTCCTGATCCGCGTCCACCTCCATCAGCGCGGACTCGCCATCGGCGCTCTCACCGATGGAGTCGTCATCGTCGAGGGCGACATCCTGTGGTTCGGGGTCGCCGCTGCCGTCGAGCTCCTGCTCCTCGCCTTCGGAGCCCTCGTCGCCATCGAGGTCCTCGGGCGGATCCTCCATCTCGGCTGCAAGGCCAAGGTCGCTGATCAGATGCCGGGATACGCGAGCAAACGCCCGCTGATCCCCGATCAATTCCACCAGGGCATCGAGGTCGCCGGCGGCACGCTCTTCCACCCACTGCCGCCAGGGTTCGACCACGGGACGTGCCGCGTCCGGCAGCGGCCGGCCGGTGAGGCGCTCACGCAGCAGCAGACCCACTGCCAGACCCAGGGGCGCTTCATTGCGGGTCTGAATGCGATCGAAGGCGGCCCGCTCGCAGTCACTCTCGAGGCTTGCATCCAGATTGGCCGCCACACCTGGCAGGCGGCGGGAGCCGATGCCGGCGATGCGGGCATCCTCCACCGCCTCGAACAGTTCCTGGGCGATGCCGGGGGGTGGCCGCAGCCGCTGATGCATGGCGTCGTCATGATGTGCGAGGCGCAGGGCGAAGGCATCGGCAATGCCGCGCACCGCCGAGATTTCCTCCGGCGTGGCTCCGGACTGGGGCAAGGGTACCCGGGCCCGATTGCCGCGCAGGCTCGGGGTGCCCTGGCCAAAGCTCACCTCAAGGGCATCGTCGCCGGACAGGACCCGCATGGTGGCCACCGTGGCGCGCTTGAAGGGCTCCATGGCGACCTCATCGGACACCGGGCGCGGCGTGCGATCGGATCCGGTCTCGCGGGTCATGGCGTCAGGCCGTGGACTGCATCGTGATGCCGCGGGTGGCATCACCGAGATCTTCGCCCATGCAGCGCTGATAATACTCGGCGACGATGGGCCGTTCGGTCTCGTCACACTTGTTCAGGAAGGACACCCGGAACGCGAACGCCAGATCGTTGCCGAAGATGGCCGCATTCTGCGCCCAGGAGATCACGGTCCGCGGTGACATCACGACGGACAGCTCACCGCCGATGAAGCCTTTGCGGGTCAGGTCGGCCACCGCCACCATGCCGCGGATGAGACGCCTGCCCTCCTCCGTCTGCCACTCCGGAACCCGTGACAGCACGATGTCCACCTCGGCTTCCTGATTGAGGTAGTTGAGCGTGGTGACGATGTTCCACCGGTCCATCTGGCCCTGATTGATCTGCTGGGTGCCGTGATACAGCCCGGTGGTGTCACCAAGCCCGATCGTGTTCGTGGTCGCGAACAGCCGGAACGCCGGATGGGGTCGGATCACCCGATTCTGATCCAGCAGGGTCAGCTTGCCCTCCACTTCCAGCACCCGCTGGATCACGAACATCACATCAGGTCGGCCCGCATCGTACTCGTCGAAGACCAGCGCCACCGGATGCTGCAACGCCCAAGGCAGCATGCCTTCCCGGAACTCCGTGACCTGCTTGCCGTCCTCGAGCACGATCGCGTCCTTGCCGATGAGGTCGATGCGACTGATGTGGCTGTCCAGGTTGATGCGAATGCACGGCCAGTTCAGGCGTGCGGCCACCTGCTCGATGTGGGTGGACTTGCCGGTGCCGTGATAGCCCTGAACCATGACTCGCCGGTTGTGGGCGAAGCCGGCCAGAATGGCCAGCGTCGTACCGCGATCGAACTGGTATGCAGGATCAACGTCCGGCACATACTCCGAGCGCTGGCTGAAGGCCGGCACCTTGAGATCGAGGTCGATGCCGAAGACGTCGCGCACCGCCACCGTGGTATCCGGAACGCTGTCCGCGGAAAGTGCTGTTTCATGAATGGTCATACGGTCCCCAGTCGAGGGTATGCGGCCCGGAATTTAGGTTGCGCGGCGCGTCGTTAAGCACGCCAGCCTGGACGGTGAGTGCCCCTGGCACAAGCGGGAACGCGGCTCACCTTGGACAGCTCTGAGCAATCCTTCGTCGGTCCGCCACCGCCCCACAGTCATTGAGGAGGCATCCTCTGAATACCGCGGGAAACGCCAGGGAACGGATACGCCGCGTCAACCCGCTATTGAGCCGGAGTCGATCCTGAAACTCAAGCCGGATACCCCACAACAGAGGCCGGCCCTGCTATCATTCGCCCTTTTTTCGGACACGGCCTCAGCATGCCCCGCATTTATCTCGTTCGCCACGGCAAGGCAGCCGCCGGTTGGGACGGACACCCGGACCCCGGCCTCGACCCTCTCGGCCAAACCCAGTCCAGAATCGCCGCCGACTTTCTTGCTCCGCTTGGCCCGCTGGCCATCCGCAGCAGCCCGCTGGCGCGCGCCCGCGAGACCGCCGCGTTTCTGGCCGAAATCTGGGATGTGGAGCCGCTGATCGAGCCGCGCATGGCGGAGATTCCGTCGCCGAGCGAAGATCTCGCCGAGCGCAGCGCGTGGCTGCAGAAGGCCATGGCAGGCACCTGGGCAGACCTCGAACCCCGCTATCGGCAGTGGCGCGACACGGTGCTCGACTGCCTGCGCGAGATCGAACAGGACACAGTGATCTTTTCCCATTTCATTGCCATCAACGTGGCGGTGGGTCATGTCAAGGGGAACGATCGCATCGTCTGTTTCCGCCCTGACAACGCCTCCATCACTCAGCTCACGGTGCACGATGGTCGGCTCGCGCTTGCCGAGCTCGGATCGGAGGCGAACACCGAGGTACGCTGAGCACGCCCCCTTAGCGTACCCCTGCGCCGAACCGGCGCGACACCTGGACCACTCGATGACCGCCGAAGCCGCCAGCGGCCCGCCCTCCCATCGCCGCGCCTTCTTGGTGCTGTTCTCGTGCATGATCGCCGTAGGTATGGGCCAGACCGTCGTCTTCGCCGTGCTGCCGCCGCTGGGCCGGGAGATCGGGCTGGCAGAAATACAGGTTGGCGCCATCGTCTCCGCCTCGTCGATCACGTTCTTCCTCGCCAGCCCGATCTGGGGTCGTGTCAGTGACCGCATCGGGCGCAAGCGGGTCCTGCTGATCGGGCTCGTCGGTTATACCCTCGGCACCGTCCTGTTCGCCTCAGGCTTTCAGGCCGCCCTCGTGGGCCTGCTTGCTCCCACCGCGGCGTTCATTTTTCTGACCTGTGCCCGGATGGCCCAGGCCACCGTGATGTCCGCCACACCACCTGCCGCAAGCGCCTACGTGGCCGACATCACCGATGCCCGAACCCGGACCCGGGGCATGGGGGGCATGGGTGCCGCCAACAACCTCGGCGCCATCATCGGTCCCGCCATCGGCGGACTGCTGGCCACGGTATCGCTGCTGCTGCCGCTGTATTTCGCTGCGCTGATGACGCTGCTCGCCGCCGCCACAGTCTGGTGGCTGCTGCCGGAGCCCCCGCGTCAGGCCGCCCAGCAGATCAAGCGCGAGCGGCTGCGCTTCACCGATCGTCGCATCCTGCCGTTCGTGATCGTCGGCGTGCTGATGTTCGTCGGCATTGCCGTCGCCCAGCAGACCCTGGCGTTCCGCTTCCAGGACCTGCTCGACCTCACCGGCCAGGAGACCGCAAGACTGTTCGGCTTCGCCATGATGACGGCCGCGGCCCTGTCCCTGTTCGCCCAGGGCGTGATCGTGCAGCGCATGGAGCTGTCACCGCTGACCCTGCTACGGCTGGCGATTCCGCTGCTGATCGCAGCCTTCGTGATGATGACCCTGGCGCAGGGCAGCGCGCTGCTGTTCCTGGGCATGGCGCTGATGGGACTCGGCATGGGCATGGCGGCACCGGGCTTCATGGCCGGCGCTTCGCTGGCAGTGCGGCAGGACGAGCAAGGGGCGGTGGCCGGAGTAACCTCGGCCTGCCCGCCGCTGGGGTTCACCATCGGGCCCCTGCTCGGTACGGCCCTGTACCAGATCGATCCTCAGCTGCCTTACCTGGTCACGACCTGCCTCTACGTCCCGCTGGCGATCTTCACCTGGCGCGTGAAGCTCAGCGACAATCTCTGAACGCCCTGGGCGGCGCGCACGCGCGCTCGCCTACAGAGGCGTTGCGTTGCGGCCTGTAGGCACGACCGCGTGCGGTCGGCCCCGGGCGGCGCGCACGCGCGCTCGCCTACAGAAGCGTTGCGTTGCGGCTTGTAGGCACGACCGCGTGCGGTCGGCCC
>REEU01000159.1 GCA_007694905.1 Gammaproteobacteria bacterium
CTGACGCGAGCGTCACGCACAACGACTCGGCCCGTCCGCCTGCGGCGGCCTGGGCGCTCCCACAGGGTGACGCATGAACGTCGCCTTGTGGGAGCCTGCAGGCGCCGAAGGCGACGCAGCGATCGATGCGTTGTGCTAGGAGCTGGCGGCCCTGCGGACCGGGGCGAAGCTGCGGCGGTGGATGGGGCAGGGACCGAGCTGCTTGAGTGCCGCAATATGGGCAGCACTCGGATAGCCCTTGTGACCCGCGAAGCCGTAGCCGGGGTAGACCGCGTCGAGTTCGACCATCTCCGCGTCCCGCGCCACCTTGGCCAGGATGGATGCGGCAGCAATCGCCGCCACGCTACCGTCGCCGCCGACGATGGCCGTTGCCGGGCACGGCAGGGTCGGCGTGCGGTTGCCATCCACCAGGACATGTCCGGGCGCCAGCGTCAGTCCCGCCACCGCCCGCTGCATCGCGAGCATGCTGGCCATCAGAACGTTGATGCGATCCACTTCCCCCGCTTCGGCACGCCCCAGCGCCCAGGCCAGTGCGCATTCCCGGATCTGCACCGCCAGCGCGTCGCGCCGGGACGCGCTCAAGCGCTTGGAGTCGTCGAGCCCGACAATGGGCCGCGTCGGGTCCAGGATGACCGCAGCAGCCACCACCGGACCTGCGAGCGGCCCACGTCCCACTTCATCGACCCCGGCGACGCGGGTGTTCCTGCCCAGACCCTCGATGGGATCGCCCCAGGACAGCTCGAACTGGGGAGACAGACGCTTCACGTCAGCACGCCCCGACGCGCCAGCAGATCGAGAAACGCGCCTGCCGCCTGTTGCGAAGCGCCCCGGCCCAGCATCTGAGCCAACTCTGCGAAACGACGCCGGAGGCAGGCAGTGCGCGGCAACTGAGCCAGGAGCCCCTCCGCCAGCGCCGCGCCCGTGACGGCTTCCTGCAGCAACTCCGGTACCAGGGCCTCGCCCGCGAGGATGTTCGGAAGCGCCACCCAGGGCGTGCGCAACCGGGACCGGACCAGCCACGCCGACAGCGGATCGAGCCGATAGGCGACCACCATGGGGACACCGAGCAGCATGGCTTCCAGGGTTCCAGTGCCGGATTTCACCAGCGCCAGATCCGCGGCGGCGAGCACGTCTGTGGAACGACCCGTCACCACCCGCGCGCGGACGGTCGGGTGACCGCGCCGCAACGCCGCTTCGATGCGGCCGGCGGCGGGTGCATCCACAGCGGCGATCAGCGCAAGGCAGTCCGGCCGCGCGGCCTGTACGCGCGCCACCCCATCGAGAAAGGGATCGAGCATTCGCGTCAACTCGGCTGGACGGCTGCCGGGCATGACCGCAAGCACGCAGCCGGTATCGGCCCCACCGCAGGCGGCCCCACCGCAGGCGGCCCCACCAAACTCAGACCGGAGCAGAGCTCGTTCCGGCGGCTCGGTCAGGGCGTCAGCCAGAGGGTGGCCGACGAACACCGCCTCGACACCGCTGTCGACGTAGAGCGGAGGCTCGAAGGGATACAATGCAAGGACCTGATCGAGGGCGCGATGAACGTACCGCAGGCGTTCCGACCGCCAGGCATAGACCGCCGGGCTGACGAACTGCGAGGTCGGGATCCCCCGGCGCTTCAGATCACGTGCGAGCACCAGATTGAAGCCGTTGAAGTCGATGCCTATGAAGCCGTGGATACCGGCTCTTGCGAAGTCATTGCGCAGCCGCTGTCTGGCTCGCAGCAGCCCGGGCAGCCGCAGCAAGGGCTCGATGAATCCATTCATGGTGAGACGTTCGCTGCGGATACGGCAGTCCAGGCCCGCCGCCCGCATGGCAGGACCGCCGGCGCCAAGAAACCTGATCCCGGGACACTGCGCAGTCAGGGCCGCCATCAGGCCGGCCCCGAGTCGATCGCCCGAAGCCTCCCCGGCCACGATACCGATGCACAGACCCTCTGAGGCAGATTCAGTCACCGGACTCCCGGAATCTTCGCGGCCGCACGATGCCCTGCCTCGACGCGCGCACGGAGGCGGTGAGCTGGCTGAGGTGCCCCTCAGGATCAGGCATGGCGTCGATTGCCTCGAGGGCCTGCTCGGTACGCAGGCGGGACTGATACAGGATGCGGAAGGCTTGGCGCAGCCCCGTGATCGCTGTGTCGGAGAAGCCGCGACGTCGCAGGCCCTCGACGTTCACGCTTACGGCCACGGCAGGATGCCCTGCCACGCTGACGAAAGCGGGTACGTCCTTCAGCACCAGGCTCATGCCCGCCACCATGCAGTGGGCACCGATGCTACGGTATTGGGGAACGCCCGCGTAACCGCCGAGATTCGCCCAGTCACCGACGTGCACATGACCCGAGACGGAGGCGTTGTTCGCGAACACGCAGTGATCGCCGACAACACAGTCGTGGGCAATGTGAACGTAGGCCATGAACAGGTTGTGGCTGCCAATCACGGTCTCGCCCCGGTCCTGCACGGTGCCGCGGTGCACCGTCACACCTTCCCGGAACACGTTGTGATCACCGATCACGAGTCGCGTCGGTTCACCATCGTAGGATCGGGCAGGCGTTCCTTCGCCGATGTTCGCAAACGGATAAAAGCGATTGTGGCGACCCACCGTCGTGGGACCCTTCAGGATCACGTGGGAAGCGACCTCGCAGTGATCGCCAAGCACCACATCCTCGTCGATGATGGACCAGGGACCGATGCTGACGCCGTCACCAATCCGAGCCGTGGGATGGATGATGGCCCGCGGGTCGATCATGGCGGCACTCTCCTCCCCGGCGGTTCTGACGTGACTATGGGCCCGGTCGCTGCCGAGTGACAAGGCGATTCCCGGCTGACCGAATCGGGCAGCAGCGCGCGCCACCGGCTCAGGACGCAGGCGCCTCCACACACATGATCTCAGCTTCACAGGCGAGCTGGCCGTCCACCTCGGCCCGGCAGGCAAACCGTGTCAGCGTCCGCCGCTGCTGCAGGAGTTCTGCTGACATCAGCAGCTGATCGCCTGGCGTCACGGGACGCTTGAAACGTGCCTTGTCGACTCCGGCCAAATAGAAAATCGAGTCTTTCCCCGCCGTACGCCCGGCGCTGACAAGGGCCAGCACGCCAGCGAGCTGGGCCATGGCTTCGATGATCAGCACGCCCGGCATCACCGGCTGATCCGGGAAATGTCCGGGAAAGAACGGCTCGTTGATGGTCACGTTCTTCAGGCCGCGGATACGTACGCCGGTGTCGAGTTCCAGCACACGATCGACGAGCAGAAAGGGATAGCGATGCGGCAGCTGTCCCAGAATGTCCCGGATCGCCAGCGATGTGTCGGTCATCCAGATCCCTCTTGTGAGCGGTGAGCAGACTTCGGTCGCGGTCGTCGGGCATCAACCTGCCGGGTCCGGATCCTTATCCACGCCATCATCGCCGCGCCCCAGGCCCAGGCGACGTTCGACTGTCGTGAGCCGCCGCACCCAGCGATCAAGCTCTGCGAATCGGAGCACGTTGCGCTTCCAGGTGGTGGAGGATCCATGCAGGGTCCCGGAAGAGTACTGCCCCGGGGCCTGAATGCTCCGCGATACGTGGGTCATGCCGGTGACGACGACATCGTCGACGATGGTGATGGGGCCATCGCCGCCGATGCCTACACCGCCGGCAAGCACGCAGCGCGCCCCGATCCGGGTACTGCCGACGATCCCTACGCAGCCGCAGACTATGGTGTCCGGCCCGATCTCCACATTGTGGCCAATCTGTACCTGATTATCGATCTTCACGCCCCGCTCGATGACGGTGTCTCCGAGCGCCCCGCGATCGATCGTGGTATTCGCGCCGACCTCCACGTCATCGCCGAGAACGACGCTGCCGAGCTGAGCGATACGATGGGCCCGCCCGTCTTCGGCGCGGGCGAACCCGAAGCCGTCGGCACCGATGACAGCACCCGGGTGAATCAGGACCCGGCGGCCGATTCGCACGCCGTGTCCAACGACGACCCGGGCCAGGATCCGGCTGCCGCCGCCGATAACCGCGTGCTGCTCGATCACCGCACCCGCACTGATCTCGACGTCATCGTCCAGCACGACACCGTCGGCGACAACCGCTCCTGCACCCACGCGAACCCGCTCCCCGACGCAGGCGGAGGTGGCCACCACCGCAGTGGGGTGGATGCCCGGCGGAAGCCGGACCGGGGACTCGAAGCAGCGCGACAACGTCGCGTAAGCGAGATACGGGTCATCGACCACGAGCGCCACTGAAGGTACCGACGCCGCGTCGCGCTCGGCCACCAGCACGGCGCCGGCGCTCGTCCGGGTCAGGTGTTCGCGCCAGTGCGGGGAAGACAGGTGGGAGAGATGCATCGCACCGGCCTGATCCAGAGGAGCCAGGCCGGTGATGGTACGGTCGGCATCACCGACGAGCCGGGCCCCCACTCGCCGAGCGAGCTCGCCCGTGGTGAAGACCTGTTCATTCATGGACGCAGCCGGTCAGCTGCGCTCGTCGAGTCGTTCGGTCAGCTTGCGGGTGATATCGTGCTGCGGATTGACGTAGATGACTGCGCCGCCCGGAACGATCATGTCGTACCCTTCACGCTGGACCAGATCGTCGAGTGCTGCCTGCACGCGAGGTCCCATCTGCCGGAACAACTCGTTGCGGCGCCGCTGCAGCGTCTTCTGATAGCTCTCCGCACGGAACTGCAGGTCCGCCGTCAGGCGCTCGTAGTCCTCAGAAAGACGAATCCGCTCCTGCTCGCTGAGCACGTCGCCGTCCCGCTCGACCCGCTCCTCGATCCGCGAACGCTCCGCGGTCAGGTTACGAATGGTCTCCTGGTCACCGCGCAACTCCTCCTGCACGCGGCGCAGAAAGTCCTGGGCCTCCCGCGTCTGACCAATGGCCTCATTCACGTCGACCACCGCAATCTTCAGCTGCGCAGCGGCCGCTTGTGCCATGGACAGCGCAGCGACCACCGCGACCACCGTCATCAATTTTCTCACTTGCGGACTCCTGTATGCAGCGCGGGGAACCGAATCAGTCCCGCCTGAAACTCTCTGAAAAGTATACACGCCGACCCGGACCGCTTCGACGACCCGCATTCTGTGGGCAGCGCGTGAATCCTGCCTGAATCCCCGGACACTAGAACGTCCTTCCCAGTTCGAACTGGAAGAACTCGGTCTCGTCGCCCTCTTTAGAATTCAGGGCCCGGGCAATGCCCACCGTAATGGGGCCGAGGCCGGTCAGCCAGGTGACGCCCATGCCCACCGAGTAGCGGATTTCATCCAGTTTCGGCCCGTCACAGAACTGACTGACCTGGGGGCAGTTGGTATTGAAGACGTTGCCCGCATCGAAGAACAACACCGGTCGGAACTGACGCTGATCTTCCACGAAAGGCATGGGAATGATCAGCTCCAAGCCACCGGTAACGAGCACGTTGCCACCGAAAGGCTGCACCCGCCGGCGAATGAAAGGATCATTAGGCGAGGGCGTGGCCCGCGGCCCGAGGGTATTCGTCTCGTAACCCCGTACCGAGCCGAAACCCCCGGCAAAGAAGTGCTCGAAAAACGGTAGCGAATCGGTACCACCATAGCCGTCACCGTAGCCGAGTTTCGAATGCAGGCGCAGCGAGAATCCATCGCCGAGCGGGAAGAATCTCTGCCCCTCGTAGCGCAAACGCCAGAACAGCAGATCACTGCCCGGTATGGAAGCCTGCAGCGAGAGGTTCTGGGAGGATCCTCGGGTCGGGAACAGGCCACGATCGAGCTGGGAGGCACTCCAGCCCGCCGTGGCGGAGAAGTTGAGAAACGAACCGCCCTCATTCGCAAGGAACTCGGAGATCTCCAGCGCCGGGAACCGGCCTTCGGTGATATCCGTGTACTCGACGTTGAGCCCGAAGTTGACACGTTGCGTCTCGGAGATCGGATAGCCGAAGTTCATACCGGCACCGTAGGCATCGGTCGAGAAGCGGGCGATGTTGCGCTCATCGAAATTGGTGCGCCGCGCAAAGACGTTGAAGCCGCGGCTGACGCCATCCACGGTGAAGTAGGGATCGAAGTAGTTGAAGTTCACCGACTGCTGGAAGCGCGACCAGCTCACCCCGAGCCCCAGCGAGTTGCCGCTGCCGAGGACGTTCCGCTCTTCGTACTGGGCACCCAGGATGAGGCCTGAAACCTGGGAAAACCCGAGGGTGGCTGAAATGCTTCCCGAAGGCTGCTCCCGTACGGAGAACTGCACGTCGATCTGGTTGTCGCTGCCGGCCACGGCAGGCGTCTCCACCCGCACGTCACGGAAGTAGCCGAGCCGCTCCAGCCGCAGCTTCGACAAGTCGATCTGGGACGTGGAGGCCCAGCCGCCCTCGAACTGCCGCATCTCCCGCCGTAACACCTCGTCCCGGGTCACCGTGTTACCGCGGAAGGAGACGCGCCGGACATAGGCGCGCTGGCCTGCGTCGATGAAGAAGCGTACGTCGACGCTCTGATCGTCCTCGTTGACCTGAGGCACGCCGGTCGCGTTCGCGAACGTGTAGCCTGCGTTGCCGAGGGCGGCCACGAGCCGCTCTTCGGAGGCGGTGATCAGCGCCTGCGAAAAGGTCTGGCCGGGAAACACCAGCAACAGCGGCTCGAGCGCCTGCACGGGCACATCGGAGAGTTCGCCTGCCACCTGCACGTCGCCGATGGTGTGTTTGGCCCCCTCTTCGACGTTGATGGTGATGTAGACCTCGCTCTTGTCCGGATTGATCGAAACCTGGGTCGAGTCGATCCGGAAGTTCACGTAGCCGGAATCCCGGTAGTAGGCCTCCAGCCGTTCCAGATCACCAGCAAGCTTCTCCCGGGAATAGCGGTCGTCGCTGCGCCAGAAGAACAGCGGACTGGGCAGCTTGAGCTCGAATTGGTCGAGCAGTTCGCGATCACTGTAGACCGTGTTGCCGACGATGTTCAGGTGCCGGACCTTGGCGACGGACCCCTCCTCGATGTCGATCCGGATTGCGACCCGATTCCGAGGCAGCTCCTCGACGGTCGAGTCGATGGACGCACCGTAGCGGCCCTGACCCACGTACTGACGCTCGAGTTCGAGATCGACGCGCTCGAGCGTAGCCCTGCGGAAGATCTCGCCTTCCGCGAGGCCTGAATCGCGCAGCCCTTCGAGCAGCGCCTCCGTCGGGATGGATTTGTTGCCATCGATCTGGATGGAATCGATGGCAGGTCGTTCCGAGAGCATGATGACCAGGACGTTACCGTCACGTCCGACCCGGATGTCGCTGAAAAAACCGGAGCGGAACAGACTGCGAATAATGTCCTGGCCCGTCGCCTGATCGACCCGATCTCCAACATTGACCGGGAGCAGATTGAAAACCGAACCCGCGGAAACACGCTGCAGTCCCTGGACGCGGATGTCCGAGATGATGAAGGGTGACGTCATGGCCTGCTGAGCCGGAACCACGGACGCCAATGGCAGCAGCAGCGCGAAGACGAACAGGCGCAAAGCAAGTAGCCCTCGCCCCGGGACTGTGTCACGACCGCAGGCAGATGACGGATTCTGCAACGCAGGCTTACACACTTTCGGACCTGGATTCATCAAGATTTCGTGGGACCTTACACAGAAGAATCAGTGTGATCGAAGGACGATCGGCGACCCACCGAAACGGAATCGCAACGGTCGGAAATAGCTTGTGCTGCAAGACAAAACGGCACCTCTCTCCCCATCAGAGCCGTGCAATGTCGTTGTACACCGCAAGCAGCATGAGCCCCGCTACCAGTACGATGCCGATCTGGGCACCCACCTGCTGCACTCTCTCCGATACCGGGGAGCCTTTGATCAGTTCCACGACACAGTAGAGGATGTGCCCGCCATCCAGCACTGGAATGGGTAACAGGTTGAGCACGGCAAGGCTGACGCTGAGCAGCGCCAAAAAAGCCAGGAAGGTTTCCAGCCCGGACTGCGCGGAATCGCCGGCAACTTTAGCAATGGTGATCGGACCACTCAAGTTTCGCGTGGATACGAGGCCGGTCACCATCTTGCGCAGGATCTCGAGGGTCAGCACCGTCGTCTCCCAGGTCTGACCCACAGCCCTTGGCAGGGCTTCGATCACCCCGAACCGCGACATCCGGTAGATGGGGCCGGTACCGACGAAACCGATCTCGCGGCCATCGTCCAGCGTTCGGGGCTCCGGGGTCAGCGTCACCGCCAGCGTACGACCGGCACGATCCACCTCCAGATCGAGCGCTTCGCCCGGCGCCAGCTGCACGCGCTCTACCCACTCACGCCAGCCGTCTACGGCGACACCATTCACGGCCAGGATGCGATCCCCGGCGCGCAGATCCGCGCGCTCGGCGGCACCGTCCGCCACCACTTCGCCGAGCACCGCCGGAAATGGTCTTAAGCCTAACTCAGTGATGAGGTTGGGATCGTCCATGCCGGTGAGCCAGCGCTCCACCGTCACGACGTGCCGTTCGCTGCGATCGGATCCTGGCCGCCGCGTCACCAGCTCGATCTCGCCGCTGTCGCCGAGCCGCCGGACGAGCCGCATGTTGAGCGCCTGCCAGGTGGGGGTGGGTTGCCCGTCCAGTTCGACGATCTCGACGTTCGCCGGCACCCCGGCACGACCCAGGGGCGAGTCCGCGGGCACATCGCCGATCACTGGCGCAAAGCCGGAGGCGCCGGTGACCGAGATCAGCCAGTAGACCGCGATGGCCAGCAGCAGATTGGCCACCGGGCCTCCAAGCGCAATGGCAATGCGCTGCCAGGGCGTCTTGGCGTTGAAGGCATATTGCCGCTCCTCTGGCGTCACACCCCCTTCACGCTCGTCGAGCATGCGGACGTAGCCCCCGATGGGGAGTGCAGCGATGCTGTACTCGATGCCGCTCTTCGCGCGTCGGCTCCAGATGGAGGGCCCCATGCCCACCGAGAACTTGAGCACGCGGACATTGCACCAGCGGGCCACCAGCAGGTGGCCGTACTCGTGGACGGTCACCAGAATCCCAATGGTGACGATCAGCGCGAGGATGGTCTGCAGCAGGTCCATATGATGTCCGCCTTGAACTCCGTGGTTTCGACCATGGATCCGGCCGAGAGTTGCGCCAGCCTGGCAGGCGAGCGGCTATCCGTGATGATGCACAGGGTGTCGGCGGCAGGGATCAGACGCCGAGTTCCGTAGCGAAGTGCCCAAGCAGCACGGCCGCAACCGGGGCCGCTGCGAGCACAGCATCGATGCGGTCGAGCACACCGCCGTGACCAGGCAGCAGGGTGCCTGAATCCTTCGCGCCAGCGACGCGCTTGGCAAGGCTCTCGAACAGGTCACCGAATACCGACGCGGCCACCACCAGCGCCGTGATCACGATCACCAGGCCAACCGCGGCAGCCAGCCCGCCGAAGAAGACCATGGCCAGCGACACGACCAGGGCCGCCGCGACACCACCGAGCAGCCCCTCGATGGTCTTACCGGGCGAGACGGCAGGCGCGAGTTTGTGACGGCCGAAGGCACGTCCAAAAAAATAACCGCCGATGTCGGTCGCCCACACCATGAGCATGGTCCACAGCACCAGCCAGGGCCCCAGGCTGCCAGCCTGCAGCAGGACCAGGGCGGACCAGGCCGGAATCAGCACCAGAAGTCCCGCCGCGAGGCGGACACTGCGCAGGGACCAGAACTCGCGCCCGCGCGGGAACAGCACGACCGCACACGCCGCGACGATCCAGAAACCGACGCCGATCACCGCCACCGGCCGCAGCATCTCCGTCAGGAGCACCAGAGCTGCCAGGACGCTGCAGACGCCGAGCGCCACGACGCGGCCGGTTCCGCCCAGCTGGCACAGCGCCGCCCACTCCCAGGCCGCAAGCAGCAGAATCAGCCCCAGGAACACTGCGAACAGCGGATGCGGCAACAGAAACAGGGCGGCCAGAAACAGCGGAGCGAGGATCAGCGCCGTAACGACCCGACGACCGAGATTGCTCACTCGTGCAGCCGCCGTCCGAACCGGCGCTGGCGGCAGGCATAGCTTTCGATGGCGGCCAGTAGCGCCTCACCACCGAAGTCAGGCCAGTACGTTTCCGTGAAGTACAGCTCAGCATAGGCGAGCTGCCAGAGCAGGAAGTTGGAGATGCGGCACTCGCCACCCGTGCGAATGCAGAGGTCCGGCGGCGGCATGTCACCGAGCGCCGTGACGCTCGCGACGAGCGCCTCGTCAATGGTCTCCGGGTCGAGTTCTCCACTGCGCGCCTGCTGCGCCAGATTGCGGCAGGCGTTGACGATGTCCCAGCGTCCGCCATAGTTCGCGGCGATCATCAGGGTCATGCGGGAATTGCCGCGGGTGCGTTCTTCCGCCATCCGCATCAGGTCGCGGATTTCCGGAGAAAAGCGGCTGCGGTCACCGATAATGCGGATCTCGATGTAGTTGCGATCGAGTTCATCCACGTCGTCGCGCAGCATCCGCTTCATGAGTTCCATCAGCAGCGCCACCTCGCGCCGGGGGCGGCGCCAGTTCTCGGTAGAAAACGCAAACAGCGTGAGGACTTCGATCCCGAGCTCGGCGGCCTGCTCCGCCACGGGACGCACCGTTCGTGCGCCTGCACGGTGCCCTGCAGAACCCGGCAGGCCGCGGGCACGCGCCCAGCGGTGGTTGCCATCCATGATGATGGCCAAATGGCGTGGAACCAGCGCTTGCGCGGCTGCAGGTGTAACTGCGACAGATTCCTTCATGCAAGCTTCCCGTACCTGATCCTGACGGCGGACCCTGCTGCGTTCATCCGACTTCAGATCTCCATGAGATCCGCTTCCTTTTCCTGCAGCAATTCATCCACCCGGGCCACGAAGCGGTCCGTGAGCTTCTGAATGGCGTCCTCGGCACGGCGCTCGTCATCCTCACTGATGGCTTTCTCCTTCAGCAAGGCTTTGGCCTCTGCGTTGGCGTCGCGGCGCGCGCCACGAATGGCAACGCGGGCGTTCTCCGCCTCGGCGCGGGCATTCTTGCCGAGCTGCTTGCGACTCTCCTCGGTGAGCGGCGGCATGGGCAGCCGGACCACGTCGGCAGTGGAGGACGGGGTAAGGCCGAGATCGCTCTTAAGAATGGCCTTTTCGATCACCGGCACCATCTTTTTCTCCCAGGGGGAGATCAGCAGCGCCCTGGCATCCTCCACCGTCACGCTCGCCACCTGGTTCAAGGGCGTCGGGGAACCATAGTACTCCACCATGATGTCATCGAGCAGGGCCGGGCTGGCCCGGCCGGTGCGGATCCGAGCGAAGGCCTGCTTGAGCGCATCGATGCTCTTCTCCATGCGCTGCTCGGCCTGCTTCAGGATGTCATTGATCACGCCTCGCCTCCGTGAATCAGGGTGCCGTCCTCTTCGCCGAGCATCAATCGGAGCAGCACACCCACCTTGGTCATGTTGAACACGCGCACCGGCATGTTGTGGTCCCGGCACAGACAGATGGCCGTGAGATCCATGACCCCGAGGTCCTGCTCGAGCACCTCCTGGAACGTCACCCTGGACAGCAATCTGGCATCCGGTACCCGCTGCGGATCCGCCGTGTAAACCCCGTCGACCTTCGTCGCCTTCAGCACCAGGTCAGCCTCGATTTCGATGCCACGCAGACACGCGGCGGAGTCCGTGGTAAAAAAAGGATTCCCCGTTCCCGCGGCAAACAGCACAACATCTCCTGCACGCAGGAAGCGTATGGCTCGACGCCGGTCATAATGCTCGACCACGCCGCTCATTGGAATGGCGGACATGACCGTGGCGCGAATATTGGCCCGTTCCAGCGCATCACGCATGGCCAGCGCGTTCATCACCGTGGCCAGCATGCCCATATGATCGCCCGTCACCCGATCGAGGCCAGCCGCATTGAGCGCCGCTCCCCGAAACAGGTTGCCGCCGCCGACCACCAGCCCCACCTGCACACCGATGCCGATGAGCTGGCCAATTTCCACCGCCATGCGGTCGAGCACCTTCGGGTCGATGCCGAAGTTCTGCTCGCCGAGCAAAGCTTCGCCGCTCAGCTTGAGAAGAATACGCCCGTAGCGCGGCGTTCGGCTCTCGCGGGCCATGGGCTCAGCCCTGTCCGCGCGCCTGCGCAGCCACCTCGGCCGCGAAGTCCGTGGTCGCCTTCTCGATGCCCTCGCCCACCTCGAAGCGGACGAAGCCGAGACAGCGCGCACCGGCATCCGCGAGCAGCTGCTTAACCCGCTTGTCCCCGTCTTTCACGAAGGGCTGCTCGAGCAGGCTCACTTCAGCCTTGAACTTGCCAAGTCGGCCCTCGACCATCTTGGCGACGATCTCAGCCGGCTTGCCGCTCTCTGCTGCCTGAGCCTCGAAGATGGATTTCTCCCGGGCCAGGATGTCCTGGTCGAGGTCTTCCGGTGCCACCACCTGGGGCTGAATGGCCACCACGTGCATGGCCAGGTCCCGGGCCAGCTCCACATTGCCGCCCTCGAGCGCCACCAGGGCACCCTTGCGATTGTCGGCGTGCACATAGGCACCCACCACCGGAGCTTCGATCCGGGCGATGCGCCGAACCGACATGTTTTCGCCTATGCCCTGCACGAGGGCTTCGCGAGCGGCCTCGAGCCCGCCGTCGAGCAGCGCCTGGACGTCGTCAGTCCCCTGCTCGAACGCGGTATCGGCCACCTGCTGCACGAAGGCGATGAACTTCTCGTTGCGGGCGGCAAAATCGGTTTCCGAGTTGACCTCGGCGAGCACTGCGCTGCGACCGTCGTCGGCCACCTTCACCCCGAGCAGGCCCTCGGCCGCCGTGCGTCCGGCCTTCTTGGCCGCCTTCAGCCCGCTTTCCTTGCGCAGCTTGTCGATGGCCGCTTCCATGTCGCCGCCGGTCTCCGTCAGCGCTTTCTTGCAGTCCATCATGCCGACCCCGGTACGTTCCCGGAGCTCCTTCACCATTGCCGGAGTGATCGCCATTGCCTGGATTCCTCTGATCGTCTGTTCGAGTGATGCCGGGGCCCGCCCGCACAGCCGCTGCCTGCGGGCGCACGGAACCGGCGCGCCCTCGAGGCAGCGCCGGCTCCACCAGCAGGTCAGCCTTGGTCGGCCTCGTCGCCCGCAGCCGCGACCTCCGGCTGGACGTCGTCGTCGACCTCGACGAACTCGTCTGGAGAGACGCCACCGTCCGCCTGGCTCCTGCCCTGGAGGATCACATCCGCCAGCGCGGTGATGTACAGACGCAGGGCCCGGATCGCATCGTCGTTGCCGGGAATGACGTAATCGACGCCACGCGGATCGCTGTTGCTGTCCACCACGGCGATGACCGGGATCCCGAGCTTGTTGGCTTCGCTCACCGCGATGCGCTCGTGTTCCACGTCGACGACGAACAGGGCGTCCGGCAGACCACCCATGTCCTTGATCCCGCCGATGGAACGCTCGAGCTTGTCCATTTCCCGCTGCCGGGTCAGGGCCTCGCGCTTGGTGAGCTTATCGAAGGTGCCATCAGAGGACTCGGTCTCGAGCTCGCGCAGCCTTTTGATAGACTGACGGATGGTCTTGTAGTTCGTGAGCATGCCACCGAGCCAACGGTTGTCGACGTAGGGCATGCCCACCCTGGAGGCCTGCTCGCGGATGATCTTCGCAGCAGCCCGTTTGGTGCCGACGAACAGGATCTTCTGCTTGCGGGAGGCGAGCTTGCGGGCATAGTCGAGCGCCGTCTGCAGCCGTGGCAGGGTCTCTTCGAGGTTGATGATGTGGATCTTGTTACGCGCGCCGAAGATGAAAGGTGCCATCTTCGGATTCCAATAACGGGTCTGGTGCCCGAAATGCACACCCGCCTGCAGCAGGTCCCGCATCGAGATATCGGTCATGACTGGTCTCCGGGTTGAGCCTCCACGATTCCCACGCCCCAACCTCCGTCTACCGAAGGCACCCAGGGGCGCGTGTCGAACCGTGTGCGAAGTCAAAGTTCATTAGGGTTCGTTTGCCGGCCGTTTTCCACGGCCTGCCGCTTCGCTCCCGGACAGCGGCCAACCCAGCGGCACTCGAGCTGGATCCGATTGCCCCGGAGCGGCGCGGTTTATACCATAGCCCGCTTGCCACTGGAACCGAGCCCGGAGCAGAACGCTCTGGCCCCCACCCTGGATGCCCATGCAGATTTCCTTGAAAACCGGCGCTGAAATCGAAGGTATGCGTACAGCCGGGCGCCTGGCAGCCAGCGTGCTGGAGATGATCGGTGAGCACGTCCGCCCCGGCGTCACCACGGGCGAGCTCGACCGGATCTGCCACCGCTTCATCGTCGATGATCTCGGCTGCATCCCGGCGCCGCTCAACTACCGTGGGTCACCCGGACAGCCGCCCTTCCCGCGCTCCATCTGCACCTCCGTGAACCAGGTGGTGTGTCACGGCATCCCCTCGGACTCGAAAACGCTCAAGAAGGGCGATCTGCTCAACATCGATGTCACCGTGATCAAGGACGGCTGGCATGGCGACACCTCGAAGATGTTCCTCGTGGGGGGCAGCGCCAGCGTGCTCGGTGAGCGCCTCGCCCGGGTGACCCAGGAGTGCCTGTACCTCGGCATCGCCGAGGTCCGTCCCGGAGCGACCCTCGGCGACATCGGCCATGTGATCCAGGTCCATGCCGAACGGGAGCGATTCAGCGTGGTGAAGGAGTTCTGCGGCCACGGCATCGGTCGGGCGTTCCATGAGCCGCCGCAGATCCTGCACTACGGGCGCCGCGGTGAGGGCGAGACACTCAAGGAAGGCATGACGTTCACCATCGAGCCCATGATCAATGCCGGCAAGGCCCGCATCCGGATGCTCGCCGACCAGTGGACCGTGGTCACCCACGATCGCCAGCCTTCGGCCCAATGGGAGCACACGCTGCTGGTCACCGCCGACGGCGTCGAGGTCCTGACGCGTCGCGCCGAGGAAACGCTCCCGGCATGAACGACTCCGCGACCGGCAGCGATCTCGACCCTTCCAGTCTCAAGCGACGCATCCGTGAAGCGCAGGCCGAATTCGACGAGCAGTTCAGGAAGGGCGCGGAAGTCTCTGCGCTGATCCGCGGCCGGGCCCACTTCTTCGACAGCCTCATCTCCGAGCTTTACCACGCGCAGAACTGGCCGCTGGCTGCCGACGGCGCCCCGACCGTGGCACTGGTGGCGGTAGGTGGCTACGGCCGCGGCGAACTGCACCCCCATTCCGACATCGATCTGCTGCTACTGCTCGACGCCGACGCCGGAGCCGACAGCACGCACGTGGTCGAGCACCTCGTGCTCCTGCTGTGGGACCTCGGCCTGCCCATCGGCCACTCCGTGCGTACGGTGGCGGAGTGCCGGGAAGAGGCGGAGAAGGACGTCACGGTGATGACCAACCTGCTCGAGTCGCGCACCATCGCCGGCCCGGAACGGTTGCGGCTGTCCATGAACGAGGCGGTGGCCACGGACAAGGTGTGGCCCGCCAAGGCCTTCTTCGAGGCCAAGGCAGCGGAGCAGGATGCCCGCCACCGCCGCTACGAAAATACGGAATACAACCTCGAGCCCAACGTGAAGAGCTCACCGGGCGGCCTGCGCGACATCCAGATGCTCGGCTGGATCGCAAAGCGACACTTCGGCACCTCGGACTTCGAGCATCTGATCGGCCTCGGCTTCCTCACCGCGGGCGAACTGCTCGCTCTGATCGAGGGCCGCCAGTACCTGTGGAAAGTCCGCTGGGGTCTGCACATGCTGGCCGGGCGCGGCGAGGACCGGCTGCAACTCGACCACCAGCGTGAACTCGCGCGCCTGTTCGGCTACGAGGACGGCGAGGGCATGCTTGCGGTCGAACGCTTCATGCACGACTACTACCGCCACGTACTTGCCTTGCGCGAGCTGAACGACGTGGTCCTGCAGCACTTCGACGAGGTCATCGTCCGGGCCGGCGAAGAGACGCGCATCGAGCCCATCAACGCCCGCTTCTGTGTCCACAACGACTACATGGAAGTGACCTCCGCGGACGTGTTCAGGGCGAGCCCCTCGGCACTGCTCGAGATCTTCGTCCTGATGGCGAATCACGACGACGTGCAGGGCGTGCGTGCCGCAACGATCCGCCTGATCCGCGAGCACCTCGACCTCATCGACGAGGATTTCCGCAACAATCGGCGCAACACTCGGCTGTTCATGGACCTGCTCAGGTCACCGCACAAGCTGGTCTCCCAGCTCACTCGCATGCGCCGCTACGGGGTCCTCGGGCGTTATCTGCCAGAGTTCGGGCGCATCATCGGCCAGATGCAGCATGACCTGTTCCACATTTACACAGTCGACGCCCACACCATGCTGCTGATCCGCAATCTGCGCCGCTTCAGCTACAACAGCAGCCAGGAAGCCTATCCGCTGGCCCATGAGTGCTTCCAGGCCATTCCCAAGCTGGAGCTGCTCTACATTGCCGGCCTATACCACGACATCGCGAAGGGGCGTGGCGGCGACCATTCCGAGCTCGGCGCCGTGGACGCCATCGAGTTCTGCCGACGGCATGAACTCGACGCCGACGATACCGAACTGGTGGGCTGGCTGGTGGAGGCACACCTGCTGATGTCCTCGGTCGCTCAGCGCAAGGACATTACCGATCCGGAAGTCATTGCCGAATTCGCGCGGGAAGTACGGACCCAGGCCCGGCTCGACTACCTCTACGTCCTCACGGTGGCCGACATCAATGCCACCAATCCCAGCCTCTGGAACAGCTGGCGCGCAACGCTGCTGCGGCAGCTGTATCAGGAAACGCGCAGCTTCCTCGACGCCGGGGTCGACCGCGAAGTGGACCGCCAGGAGTGGATCGGCGAAACCCGCGACGCCGCCCTGAACCAGCTCGTGGACAAGGGTCTCGATCGCGAGGAAGTGCTGCGCCTGTGGCAGGACACAGACGAGGATTACTTTCTCAAGCATGACCAGGACGACATCGCCTGGCAGACCGAAGCGGTCAGTCAGCACGACCTCGATGCCGACGGACCGCTGGTCCGGGTCCGTGATCAGACCCATGGCCACCACGGCCACGAAGGCGCGACCCAGATCTTCATCTTCACCCGCGATCATCCCAACCTGTTCGCCGCCACGGTCGCAGCGCTGGATCAGCTCAATCTGTCGGTGCTCGATGCACGCATCCACACGTCCCGACGGGATCTGTGCTTCAACACGCTGATGGTGCTCGACGAGAACGGCCAGGCCGTCGGTCGCAATCAGGCTCAGGTGGAGAAGATCCGCGAGACACTCACACGTGTGCTGCGGGAGCCGGAGGATTTTCCGGACATCGTCAAGCGCAGGGTGCCCCGGACCCTGCGCCACTTCCGCATCCCCACCAGCGTCGAGATCCTGAACGATCCGAGTACGCCGCACACGGAAATCCGTGTCATGGCATCCGATCGTCCGGGCCTGCTTGCCCGTCTCGGGCTGATCTTCATGGAGGAAGGCATCATTCTGCAGAACGCCAAGATCGCCACCCTCGGCGAGCGCATCGACGACGTCTTCTTCGTCACCGGGGCGGACCACCGTCCTATCGAGGATCCTGCCCGTCTCGAAGCGCTGCGGGACGCCATCTGCCAACGTCTCGACGAGGAGGCCGGACTCCATTGAACCCGCGAATCGATACGCTGCACCCCTATCCCTTCGAGCGTCTCGCAGCGTTGAAGGCCGGCATCACACCCAACGCCGAACTGCCGCACATCGCCATGTCCATCGGCGAGCCGAAGCATCCACCCCCCGCCTTTGTTGTGGAGCACCTGACGGCGGCGGATGCCATCGCCACCGCCCTCGGCAGTTATCCCCTCACGCGGGGCAGCGACGCGCTGCGGGAAACGATGAGCACCTGGGCCGAGCGTCGTTTCGGGCTGCCTGCCGGCGCACTCGGCCCGGGAGCCGTGCTGCCCGTGAACGGCACCCGGGAAGCCCTGTTCGCATTCGCCCAGGCCATGATCGACGGTGGCGGCAATGACCGTCCGGTGGTCGTGCTGCCGAATCCTTTCTACCAGATCTACGAAGGCGCAGCGCTGCTGGCGGGTGCAGAACCCGTCTACGCGGCCTGCCCTGCAGCCCTTGGATTCCTTGCGGACCACGGCAGCATTCCCGGCGCCGTCTGGGATCGTTGTGAACTCCTGTACGTCTGTTCGCCCGGCAATCCGACGGGTGCGGTGATGACCCTTGAGGGTTGGCAGGAGGTGCTGGCACTGGCCGACCGCCACGACTTCGTGGTCGCAGCGGACGAATGCTATTCGGAGCTCTATGTGGACGAGAGCCAGCCACCGCTCGGGCTGCTGGAGGCCTGCCAGCGCCTGGGGCGCTCCGGATTCGAACGCTGCGTGGTGTTTCACAGCCTCTCGAAGCGCTCCAATCTGCCCGGACTGCGCTCGGGATTCGTCGCCGGCGAGCGCAGCCTGATCGACCGCTTCCTCCGCTATCGGACCTATCACGGCTGTGCCATGCCCACCTCGGTTCAGGACGCCAGTGCGCTGGCCTGGTCGGACGAGGCCCACGTGCAGGTGAACCGGGCGTCCTACCGGCAGAAGTTCGACGCCGTACTCGAGATCCTCGAGCCCGTGATCGAGGTGGACCGTCCGGAAGCAGGGTTCTATCTGTGGCCGAGGACTCCGTTCGATGAGGAGACGTTCACCCGGGACCTGTACCTCCGCGAGAACCTCACGGTGCTGCCGGGCCGCTATCTCTCTCGGCCCGGGCCCGATGGCGATCCCGGCGAGCGGCGGGTGCGCATGGCGCTGGTGGCGACGCTGGACGAGTGCGTCGACGCCGCCCGGCGCATGCGCCGCTTCATCGATTCGCTGTAGACCGAGCTTTCGAGCACAACGCCTGGTAGCCGGAACAGTCCGCGATCGCTGCGTCGCCTGCGGCGCCTGCAGACTCCCACAACCCTCCGCGCGCTTGTGGGAGTGTCCAGGCCGCGCGCAGCGCGGACGGACCGAGCTTTCGAGCACAACGCCTGGTAGCCGGAACAGTCCGCGATCGCTGCGTCGCCTGCGGCGCCTGCAGACTCCCACAACCCTCCGCGCGCTTGTGGGAGTGTCCAGGCCGCGCGCAGCGCGGACGGACCGAGCTTTCGAGCACAACGCCTGGTAGCCGGAACAGTCCGCGATCGCTGCGTCGCCTGCGGCGCCTGCAGACTCCCACAACCCTCCGCGCGCTTGTGGGAGTGTCCAGGCCGCGCGCAGCGCGGACGGACCGAGCTTTCGAGCACAACGCCTGCGACGCGCAGTATCGACGGGGCAGGTCGGGTAGAATCGCGCTGCTTTAACTGCCGACGAGAGGATGCCGATGTTCGCCTTTGCCCTGGGTCTTGCCTCCCGCGCCCGGAACGGCGCCCTGCTGGACGTCTATTACCCCCTGCCCGTGTTCAAGCCGGAGGCCGGCGTGGCCAAGGCGCTGGCCGCAGCGCCGGGCGGCAACGCAGCCGGCGTGCGTGAGCTGACGGACCGGGACCTGGAGACACTGGCGCGGGCATTCGCCGACGCCGGCGCAAAGGAACTCTCCGGCGTCGCACGCGCCTGCATCGGCGCCCACGGGCACTGTCTGCTCACCGTCCTCGAAGCGGACGCCGCCATCGGGCACATCGCCGAGGCCTATCTGAAGCTTCACCTCCTCTCCTGGCGCCATTGCCTGCCGAACAGCCTGAATCTGGACGGCATCTTCGCGGTTCTGCCGAACGTCGCCTGGACCAGCTCGGGCCCCATCGCGCCCGCGGATCTGCCCGAGCAGGCCCTGCGCGCACGGATCCGCGGCGAAGTGCTGAAGGTCCATGCGGTGGACAAGTTTCCGCCCATGCTCGACTACGTGGTTCCCCGAGGCGTGCGCATTGGTGACGGCAGCCGCATCCGCCTCGGTGCCTATCTCGGCGACGGCACCACCGTGATGCACGAAGGTTTCGTGAATTTCAACGCCGGCACCCATGGTCCAGGCATGATCGAGGGCCGCATTTCCCAGGGGGTGCTCGTCGGCGCCCACTCTGATCTCGGCGGGTCTTCGAGCACCCAGGGCACCCTGTCCGGCGGCGGCACTGAACGCATCAGCATCGGCGAGAGCTGCCTCATCGGCGCCAACGCGGGGACCGGGATCGCCCTCGGCGACCGCTGCATCATCGAGGCGGGCCTGTACATCACCGCATCGACTCCCGTGAGTGTTCTCGACGATCGCGGCGAGGAAGCGGGCATCGTCAAGGCTCGGGCGCTGTCCGGCCGATCCGATCTGCTGTTCCTGCGCAACGGCCGCAACGGGCGCGTGGAATGCCGCACCAATCGCAAGGCCGTGGAACTCAACGAGGATCTCCATGCCCACAACTGAAGACCGGACTGCAGCAGTGCTGGATCTGGCTCAGGCGCTGATCCGGCGCCCGTCCGTGACCCCGGACGATGCCGGCTGCCAGGACCTGATCGGGGCGCGGCTCGCGGCCCTCGGGTTCAAGCTCGAACCCATGCGCTTCGGTGCCGTCGACAACCTCTGGGCGCGACTCGGCGACACGGGTCCACTGCTGGTTTTCGCTGGGCATACAGACGTCGTTCCGACCGGCGATCTCGACGCCTGGACCCGGGACCCATTCAGCGCCGAGGTCAGCAACGACATGCTGCACGGGCGCGGAGCAGCGGACATGAAGGGCAGCCTCGCGGCGATGGTCGTCGCCGTGGAGACACTGCTGGCAGAAGGCCGGCCGCTGACGGGCAGCCTGGGTTTTCTGCTGACCAGCGACGAGGAAGGTCCGGCCCGGGACGGCACGGTACGCGTCATGACCACGCTGGCTGAGCGCGGCGAGCGCATCGACTGGTGCGTGGTCGGCGAACCGTCCAGCGGCGACGTGCTCGGTGACCTCGTGCGGGTCGGCCGACGCGGATCGCTGAACGGCACACTGCGGATCAAGGGCATTCAAGGCCATGTGGCCTATCCGCATCTAGCACGCAATCCGCTGCATCAGGCACTCGCGCCGCTAGATGAGCTGGCGCGCCGGCAGTGGGATGAAGGCAATGACTTCTTCCCCCCGACGTCCTTCCAGATCTCGAACATCGAGGCGGGTACCGGGGCCACTAACGTGATTCCAGGCCATGTGAACGTGCTGTTCAATTTCCGCTTCTGCACGGAGCAAACTGCTGCCGGCCTGCAGACCGCCGTGGAGCGGGTCCTCGATGCAGCTGACCTTGATTACAGCATCGACTGGCACCTCTCCGGCGAACCCTTCCTTACCGATCGCGGTCGCCTCATCGAAGCCGTGCGCGCCACGCTGGCGGAAGTCGCGGGCGTCGATCCGGAGCTGTCTACCGGCGGCGGCACGTCGGACGGGCGCTTCATCGCTCCCCATGGCGTCGAAGTGGTGGAACTCGGTCCCTGCAACGCGACGATCCATCAGATCGACGAGCGGGTTCCCATCGCCCATCTCTCGACACTGGCGGATGCCTACGCGGGCATCGCGCGCCACCTGCTCACATGACAGCGCCGCAGCCCGATCTCCACCGCCAGCAGGGCGGCCTGCGCTGGCCGCTGACGTTGCTCATGGTGCTGGTGCTGCTGTTCGTGGGCCTGCTGACGCTGCTGATGTTCACCCCTGCAGGCGCCATCGGCATGGTGCTCGAGCGCACGGGCAGCGACGTGCGCCTGCTGTCTCCGGCCGGCCGCATCCATCGCGGCAGCGGGCAGGTTCTGCTCGGTGCTGGGGATCTGGGTCGGCTGACCTGGCAATTCGAGCCGGGCCAGCTCCTGCGGGGCCGGCTGGGCTACCGCTTCCAGCTCGTGGCACCTTCGCACCAGGCGACGGGCCGGGCCACCATCAGTCCCAGACGCATCGCCATCGAGGATATCGAAGGGGCGCTGGAGGAAGCGGGTCTCCGCGACCTGCTCGCGCCTTACGACATCCGGCCTTCCGGCAACCTGACCCTGACCGCAGGCCGCGTCGAGGGCGAGCGGAATCGGCTGATCGCAGTCCACGGCGACGCCCACTGGACCGGGGGCTTCGTGCGCTATTTCCTCGGTGATCAAGGCTGGACCGTGGAGTTTCCGCCGCTGGATGCCAGACTGCGGCTGGAGCAGGAGCAACCGGTCTTGGTGGTCTTTGATCCCGCAGGAGAGGAACTCCTGGATGCGAACCTGGGACTGGACGGCTGGGCGCACCTGCGCCTGCGCTACCGCTTCATCGCCATGGCGGGCTTTCCCTGGCCGGATGCGCCACCGCCGGACACCATCCTGATCGAGCTGTCCGAACAGGTGTTCTGAACCGCGTGCGACTACACTGCGACTGTGGGAACGGGCTCTGAAATAAGCCAGAATCGTGCCGTTGCACGCAGCACCCCGGGAAGCACCCGGTGGAGGCCAATTGGACGATCTCGCGGACAGATTACTGCTGCCGGCAAAAGTGTTGCTGGCCCTCACGATCGCCTGGATCCTGGCGGACGGTGTCTGGTTCATGCTGGGCAGTGCAGAAACCGACGCGATGCAAGGTCAGACCACCGCTCCCAGGCCCGCAGCCACAGAGCGACACGTGGCCAGCGCAAGCGAAATCGCCGCTCTGGAACTGTTCGGGCGCGCCGATTCCGCCGCAGTCACCGCGCTGGACGCGCCGGAGACGCGCCTGCAGCTGGAGCTCCATGGGGTTTTTCTGGCCACGGCGGATGACAACTCCTCAGCGATCGTTGCGGAGCGCAATCGGGAGGGCAAACTGTTCTTCGTCGGCGATCGCATGCCCGGCAACGCCGAGCTGGTGCGCGTGCTCCAGGATCGCATCGTGCTGCGCCGGGGCGGCACCCTGGAAACCCTGCGCTTTCCGGAGCCGAGTGCCGCGCGCGGTTTCGCCGCAGGATCGGGTGCCGGCATGGACGACGACATCGACTTCAGCCAGCTTCCCAACGGCGATACGGCAGCCACAGCCCCCGAGCCCGGCCTGCGCCGCCGTTCTCCGCCGGCACCGAGCCCCGGTTCCTCGGCCGAAGCAGGTACCGAAGGCCCCAGCATTCGCGATCTGGTGAGCAACTACCGTGAGCGCCTGGAAACCGATCCGGATGGCACCATGCGCGAGCTCGGCGTCGAGGCCGTGCAAATCGGCGACAGCCAGGGCTACCGGGTGGGCAGTGAGGCGTCCGCAGCAGACCTGGCCCGGGTCGGCCTCCGCGCCGGGGATGTGGTGCTCTCCGTGAACGGCCGCCAGGTGGTCGAATTGCAGCAGGATTCCGCCGCCATAGAGGGTATCCTGGAGGCCGGCACCGCGAGACTCGAAATCCAACGCGGGGAACGTCGTTTCTTCGTGACCACGCGCATACCGCGCCAGTGAGGACCGCATGCTGACCCACCCCGTCCAGTTGTTACGCTGCATCGCGATCGCGTCGCTCCTGCTGCTGGCAATGCCACTGTCTCCGGTCGCGGGGAATCAGGGTCAGACCTGGACCATTAACCTCAAGGACGCAGACCTCGGAGAGTTCATCACCCAGGTCTCGCGCATCAGCGGGCGCAATTTCGTCGTCGACCCGCGGGTCAAGGGCCGCGTCACCGTGATTTCATCCGCAGCGCTCGACGCAGACGGCGTCTACGAACTGTTCCAGAGTGTCCTGCGCGTTCACGGCTTTGCCGCCGTGCCAGCCGGGGACGTCGTACGCATCGTGCAACAGACCCTGGCCAAGCAGAGCGCCAGTGGTCAGGACTTCGATCCCACCAGCGACGGCGAGCTCATGGTCACCCGGGTCATTCCGGCGACCAACGTGGAATCCAGTGAGCTGGTGAAAATCCTGCGCCCACTGATCCCGCAGTATTCCCACGTCGCGTCGGTGGACCAGCCAAACGTGGTGATCCTGTCGGATCACGCAGAGAACATCAGGCGAATGGAGTCCATCATCCGCGAGATCGACGTCGCCCAGGACGAGTCCGTCGCCGTCGTAGCGCTCAAGGAAGCCTGGGTCGAGAACATGGTGGAGCTGCTCGAGACCCTGGCTCCGAATCAGATCGGCCGCAATGCGCGAGGACCGCAGGCGGTCCAGGTGGTGGCCAATGCCCGCAACAATTCGCTGGTGCTGCGCGGGAAGCCCGCGGCCATCGAGGAACTGCGCGGGTTGATACGTCGCCTCGATCAGCCGGCGACCGTCATGGGTTCCACCCAGGTGTTCCGGCTCAGCCACGGCAGTGCGGAGCAGCTTGCGGTCATCCTCGCCGATATTCTTTCGGACCAGAACGCCGGCAACGGCAGCCAGGTCCGCACCAGCATCCAGGCCGACACATCACTCAATGCCCTGGTCGTGCGGGCCGACCCCTCGACTATGGTGGAGGTCAGCGCGATTCTCGATCAGCTCGACGTGCGCCGCACCCAGGTCCTGATCGAGGCCGCCATCGTCGAGGTGTCCATCAGCGGACGCCAGACCCGAGGGGTGGATCTCGCCGCCGTGGATCGTGACGGCAATACGATTCCGCTGTTCGTGAGCCCACTCGGACAGGCCCTGCAGGGCCTGCTGGGGCCGGCCTTCAGCAGCGGCGACGATCTCGACCTGCTCGCAGGCGCCGCCGATCTCACCTCTCCGACCCTGGCGGTGGCGCGCCTGTCCAGCGGGGTGTCGTTCGCGGCCATTCTGCAGGCCATCGGCACCCACAGCGACTCCGATCTGCTGTCGACGCCCAGCATCCTGACGCTGGACAACGAGGAAGCCACCATCGTCGTGGGTCAGAGCGTGCCGTTCCGGACCGGAAGTTTCACCACCACAGGCACCGGTGCGCAGAACCCCTTTACCACCATCCAGCGGGAGGACGTGGGCATCACGCTGCGGGTGATTCCGCACATCCACGATGGCGACGCCGTGCGACTCGAGGTCGAACAGGAAGTGTCGTCCGTGGAGCCGGCAGCCCAGGTGGGTGACCAGAGCTTCTCGGACATCGTCACCAACAAGCGTACGATCCGCACAACGATCCTGGCGGATGACGGCCAGACCATCGTGCTCGGAGGTCTCATCCAGGACGATGTCCAGGAGAGTGGCCGCAAGGTTCCCTTCCTCGGCGATCTGCCGCTGGCCGGGAAGCTGTTCCGCTCGTCCAGCACGGAACGCACCAAGCGCAATCTGCTGGTGTTCCTGCGCCCGACCATCCTGCGCACCAAGGACGACGTCGCCAGCGTCGGCGAGCGCAAGTACCGCTCGGTATGGGAAGTGCAGAGTCGCAATCTCAGCGAAGAGGAACGGGCCGAACTGCCAGAGATCGACCGCCTGTATCAGGGCCGGCTGCAACAGTAGCGCTCACGGCCCGGTTCGCCTCCAGACATCGAAGCGCGTGGAACGTCCCGACAGGCTGTAGCTGGGGTCCGGCACCCCATTCGGAAGCGCTTCCCGCAGCGGACGCTTGAGCACAACACGCTTCGTCCGTGCGGTGAGCGCGGCTGCGAGCAGTCCCGCCACATCATCCCCCGGCTGACCCGACATCGCGCACAGGGCCGCAAGCAGGCGCAGTCGTCGATCGCCTAGAGCGGACTTGCGTCGAGGCGGATACATGGGATCGATGTACACCGCGGTCACGGCTGCCATCTGAGGCGCGAGTACGGCCCGGCTGTCGGCACCTTGAAGATGAATACGCGCTGCAATGTCGGGGTGCTGTACTCGCGCCCGCAGCAATCCATCCGCCAAGAGCGCTGCGACCACAGGGTGCTGCTCGATGAGCTCGACCTCGGCCCCCGCACTCGCCAGCAGCCAGGCATCCGTGCCAAGTCCACCCGTCGCATCGACGACCCGGGATCCGTCCCGTACGCCGCAGGCACGCACCAGGCGCTCACTGCGGGCACGTGGACCCCGAAAACCCGAAGCACCGCGAGTAAAGTCGATGGCGAGCGCACCGAGTTCAGGTTCGCCAGCCAGCAGGTGCAGCGTGCCTTCGCGCATCCGCAGCGCAAAACCCTCGACGTGATCCGGTTCGATCCTTGCCAGCCAGGACGCGAGTTCCAATGGAGCGTCGATGACGTCCGGACTCATCCTGGCACCGGATCGCCCAATCTGCGCCAGCGTCGCTCATCGCGAAGATAGCGGGGAATCGCCTCACGGGCCGGCAGGCCCTCACCGGCAAGCAGCCGCGACTGCGCCAGTTCCAGCAACACCCGGGCATCCACAGCAACATCCGGCGCCTGTTCAACGTCGACGCCCGCCACCCGCGGCCAGTCGGACTCTGGTAGCCACTGCGATCCGAGCAGTCGCCAGCGACCAGGATGAGCCGCGCAGCGCCGCGCCAGTTCTCCAGCAATCACCTCCGGGGTCGCAAGTCCATCATCAAGCATGGGGCTGACCGCACCGCCATCGTTAAGGAACAGGTTCCAGTAACACTCGCCCATGCGGGCATCGAGCAAGGTGATCACGCCCTGCGCCGAAGGCGCGTCCTTGGCAGCCGCCGCTGCGAGCAACTCCAGGGTCGAGACGCCGATCACGCGCAGGTCATGAGCCCAGGCGATAGCCTGGGTCACCGCCGTCGCGATTCTGAGCCCCGTGAAGGAACCCGGACCACAGCCGAAGGCCACGGCATCGAGGTCGGCAGGCGCACAGCCGGCTTGCGCGAGCACATCCTCGATCATCGGCAGCAGCAGTCGGTGGTGCGCGCGAGCTTCGAGGTGATGACGATGCTGAACCCCACCCGCATGGATCAGCGCCACCGAACACGCATCGGTGGAAGTGTCGAGCGCAAGAATCGAGGCCATGAGAACTCCATGCATGGGCGCGGGCGCGTAGAATAACGGGTTGCCGGCGCCGCCCCAATGCTGACGCAGGCAGGGACCGCCCGCCACCGGATATCCCGCTCGCTGCATGCAGACCGAGGCACGCAATGAACGATCTGCTCGACCTCGACTCGACGCTCACGCTCATGCTCGCTGCGCTGACGCCGCTTGCCACCGTGGAGGAAACACTGGAGGCGGCTGCAGGCCGCTACCTGGCGGCGTCGGTGAGCGCAGCGCAAACAGTGCCCCCGTTCGACAACTCTGCCATGGACGGTTACGCGGTCGCCGCCGAGGATCCAGAACTCCTGCGCAGCGGTTCGCTGCGCATTGCACAGCGAATCTACGCCGGTGCCAAACCCGGTCCGGCCCTGAGCCGAGGCACCTGCGCACGAATCTTCACCGGCGCTCCGCTACCGGAAGGTGCCAACGCGGTCATCGTCCAGGAGGAGGCAACCGTCGCTGCCGACGACCGGGTCACCTTTCATACGCGACCTGAGCGTGGGGACTGCGTGCGCCCGGCGGGCGGCGACGTGAAACTCGGCCAGATCATCGCGCAAGCCGGAGATGCGTTGCATCCAGGGCGACTCGCACTGCTCACAGCGGCCGGACATCACCGAATTCGCGTGCATCGACAGCCGCAGGTGGTCGTCCTCACCACGGGTGACGAGTTGCGCCAACCGGGTTCGCCGCTGGAACCCGGGCAGATCTACGACAGCAACGGACCGATGCTTGCAGCGCTTGCGCGACAGGCCGGAGCCCAGGTGATTCGAACGGCGCGAGTCGGCGACGAACCGGATGCCCTGCGACAGGCGCTCACTGCTGCTGCGAAAGATGGGGATGCGATCATTTGCTCCGGCGGTGTCTCGGTCGGGGACGCAGACCATGTCCGCGATATCCTGGCAGAGGAAGGCGAAGTCACGTTCTGGCGCCTCGCTCTGAAGCCAGGAAAACCTTTCGCCTTCGGGACCCTCGGGGCAAAGCCTTTCTTCGGACTGCCCGGCAACCCCGTCTCGGCCCTGGTGACGTTCCTGCTGTTGGTGAGACCTGGCATCCTGCGCTTAGCCGGGGCGAGAGACACCGCGACATCGCGCCTGCCGGCCCTGCTGGTGGGGCCTGTAAGTAAACGACCAGGACGGAGAGACTTCCAGCGCGGACGCTTTCACATTGGAGCCGACGGCAGACTGTGGGTCGAGGCGTTCGCGCGTCAGGACTCAAACATCCTGTCCACGCTCAGTGATGGCAACTGCCTGATCGATTTGCCGAAGGACAGCGGCGATCTCGACGCCGGCAGTTACATCCACATCGTGCCGCTGTTCGAAGCGAACGGATAGCACGTGCATTGTCGCCTGGCGACAATGCGCGTGAATGCCGCACCGCTCAAGAATGCTCCTCTCAGGAGACGCCCTGTTCCTGTTACCGCGCCCGCCACCGGAGAATGACGCGCGGGCGCGTCTTGCCGACTTCGACTCAGGCGCGCTTGGCAGCCGTACGCCGCGGCCGACGGGCCTTGGACTTCGTCTTGGCCTTGGCTTTGGGCTTGGGTTTCGCCTTGGGCTTTGCGGCGCGCGTCTTGCTTTTCGCTGCCCGCTCGATCTTGCGAATCTGGGTGCGCGCGGTCTGTTCCCGCTTGCGTGCACGCTTCGCCTCGGCGCGCTTGAGTTCAGCAGCCTTCTTCTTGCGATAGGCTGCAACGGCCTTATCGACCTTCTCACCGATCTTCGCTTCGGCTGCCTTGCTGGCGGCGTCGGCTTTCTCCTTGATCGCAGCAACCCGGGCTGCAACCTGCGCCTGCGTCTTGGCCTCCTTCAATGTAGCAGAGCTGGTCTTCAGCTTGTCGCGGAGCGTACGCAGCTTGGCATTGATCTGCGTAGCCTTGTTGCGTGCGGTCCTCGCCGCATTCTTGTCGGCCTTGCGTGCAGAACCCTTCGCCTTGGCGGCAGCGGCTGCCACTTTCTTCTTCGCTTCAGCAAGCCGCTTGCGCTCAGTCTCGATCTGCTTGCGTGCCGAATCTACGGCTTTTTCCGCACGCACCATCGCAGCCGATTGGACTGGGGTGCGCTTCGCAGTTGAAGCTTTCCTTGCTGCCGCGCGCTTACGAGGCGTTGCAGCCTTCTTCTTCGTGGTGCGACGTGCAGTTCCGGTCTTCGGCGCTCTGGCCATGGTCTTCTCCTCGGCATTGGTGAGATCACCCGACCACAAGAATGCAGCGCTTTGTGATCAAGCGAAAGCATAGGCAATAAATGAAAAATTTTCACCCCTCAAGGCAAACGAACTTCATGCCAGCTGCCACCGTGGCATCACCCGGTTCGACAGCATGCATGCGAGGTAAAACGAGCGGAGCTGGCCAAGTAGAGAGCGTGGTGAAATTCACGCCGAGGTTCACACCACTCTCGGAAAGCCTCTAGTTTTCGAGACTTTCGAGTATGCGACGGTAAATCTCATCCACTCCGCCCACTCCTGCAATGGAGTGAACAGAGAGCTCCGGCTTGGACGAAGCGAGCTTCTGATAGAACTCGACGAGCGGCTTGGTTTGCGCACGGTAGACTTCGAGCCGCTTGCGGACGGTGTCCTCATGGTCATCTGCGCGCTGCACCAGCGGTTCGCCGGTCACATCGTCGACGCCCTCGCGCTGAGGTGGATTGAAGATCACATGATAGACGCGACCGGAATTCTCGTGGACCCGGCGCCCCGAAAGCCGCTGCACGATCTCCTCGTCCGCGACATCGATCTCCACGACGTGATCGATAGGCACCCCTGCATCCTCGAGCGCCTGTGCTTGGGGAATGGTGCGTGGAAAGCCGTCGAACAGGAATCCGGATGCGCAATCGGGCTCGGTGATGCGTTCCTTCACAAGCGCGATGATCAGATCATCCGGCACCAGTTCGCCTGCAGACATGTACCGGTCCGCCTCCTGGCCGAGTTCCGAGCCCGCCTTGCGCGCCGCACGCAGCATGTCGCCGGTCGACACCTGGGGAATACCGAAATGCTCGGTGATGAACTGGGCCTGGGTGCCCTTGCCGGCCCCAGGCGCGCCGAGCAGGATGATCCTCATGGTCTGTTGCCTCCCTCGGTGGCACCTCGAGTGGTGCCGAAGTGCTCTCCACACACGAAGCGACGCACATTACACTCGCGACCATGCACCGACAAGCGCACGCAAACACCCTGACAGCATGCTGAGAACGTGGAGCTGGGGAGGTTTTGGCCTGAGTGCGCAGCGCGAATTCAGAGCCTCCCTAGGGAATTGATCAGCACTGCCCTAGCGCGGCCCCCGACGGACATCGATGACGTTCGGGATCTGACTGATTCGATCCATGATGCGCCCAAGCGCCTCCAAGCCATCGACCTCCAGCGTTGCCTCAATGACCGCAGTCGAGGTCTCTCGATCGGTGCTCGCCGTCGTCGACGACACATCGACGCGTTCGTCGGCGAACACCGCGGAGACGTCATGGAGCAAACCTGCACGGTTATAGGCACTGATCCGAACGTCGAAGGAGAGGCGATGACCAGGCAGATGCCCCCACCCCACGACAATCACGCCCCGGCTCTCCTCCCGAACCAGGCGCTGTGCATGAGCACAATCCCGTCGATGCACGACCACGCCCCCATCCGGAACCACCTCGCCGAGGATGGCATCACCCGGCTCAGGCCGGCAGCAGGTACCAAACTCGACTGACCGATTGCCGGCACCGCTGACGGCATTGGCCTGCTCGTCTTCGGATCCCGACACGAAGCGCGAGGGCAGGAGAGACAACTGACTGCCGCCAGCGACCGGATCGGCAAGATGCTGCGCTGCGCGCAACAGGCGCGATGGACGCAGATCTCCAGCACCAACAGCACAGAACAGCTCATCGACACCCTGGAACCGCAGCGCTTCCGCCAATCTCGGGAGATCGTCGCGGCTGATGGCCATGCGCTCGAGTTCGCGCAGGACGGTGATCCGGCCGTCCGCGAGATTGCGTTCCCGATCGCGGGCACGGAAGTAGGCCTGCACCTTGGCCCGCGCCCTGGAGGTGCGGAGGAAACCCAGGTTTGGGTTGAGCCAGCTCGGGGATGGCTCCGCATCGTCGTCGGTGAGAATTTCCACCTTCTCGCCTGTCCGCAGTGGGTAATTCAGCGGGACGATGCGCCCTTCCACGCGCGCGGCGCGACAGCGATGACCAATTTCGGTGTGGATGCGATAAGCGAAATCCAGGGCGGTCGATCCCGGTGCCATGTCGAGTACGTGACCTTCCGGGGTGAGGACGTAGATCCGCTGCTGATGAAACTCCCGACGCAGGCTCTCACCGAGCTGGCCGAGATCACCGAGTTCCTCCTGCCACTCGAGCACCTGCCGCAGCCAAGCCACCTTCTCTTCGTAGGAGCGATCCAGGGTGACATCGCTACCTTTGTAAGCCCAATGTGCGCACACGCCGAGCTCGGCTTCTTCATGCATCTCGTGAGTCCGAATCTGGACCTCGAGGTGCTTGCCCTCCGGGCCGATCACCGCTGTATGGATCGACCGGTATCCATTCTCCTTCGGCGTCGCGATGTAGTCATCGAACTCGTGGGGGACATGACGCCACAAAGCATGAACCACGCCCAGTGCGCCATAGCAGTCACGCAAATGTTGAACCAGTACGCGGACCGCACGGACGTCGTAGATCTGGGCAAAGTCCAAGCCCTTCTGCTGCATCTTCCGCCAGATACTGTAGATGTGCTTCGGCCGGCCCTCGATTGCCGCGTGGATCCCCGCATCCTCGAGCGCTTGCTGCAGAACATCGATGACGTTCTCGATGTAGACCTGGCGAGCTTCCCGGCGCTCCTGAAGCAGTGCAGCGATGCGTCGATACGCATCCGGTTCCAGGTAGCGGAACGAGAGGTCTTCGAGCTCCCACCGCAGCTGCCCGATCCCGAGACGATGCGCCAGTGGGGCGTAAACATCGGCCACTTCCCTTGCCACGCGCTCCTGTCGCTCGGGACTTGCAGACCGGACGGAACGGATGACGCAGGTCCGCTCGGCCAGCTTCAACAGCGCGACCCGGACGTCGTCGACGAGCGCGATCAGCATCTTGCGAACGTTCTCGATCTGCTCCTCGGCATTGCCAAGCAGACGCGGTGCAGAGGTCAGCTGCAGGGCACTCACCGCCGCCATCCGGAGCACGCCTTCAATCAGCGATGCGACGACGGCACCGAACTCGGCCTCGACCTCCTGTAGGTCGAGCTTGCCTTCCCGCACGGCGCGGTAGATCACCGCAGCGATGAGACCATCCTCGTCCACGCCGAGATCTGTCAGCATGTCCGCCATCTCGAGCCCCATCTCGAGGCTCGACTCGCCGGATGCCCAGCGCCGGCCCTCCGCGTTCGCCGCGCGCTCCGCGTCACGCGCGCGTTCGCACGCTGCGAGCAATCGTTCCGGATGGGGCAGATGAATGCGCCGGCGACGCGCCTCGACCCAGGCATGAAGATCAACGTTGCCGTCTTCCGCCAGGGGCCGGTCCTGTCTCACCTTGACCACGACGGCCTCAGCCCGGCTCGAACACGGCGATGCTTTCGACGTGCGCCGTATGCGGAAACATATCCAGAATACCTGCTGTGGTGAGCATGTAGCCTCCTTCGGCGAACAGACGTGCATCGCGAGCCAGCGTAGCCGGATGACAGGACACGTACACGACGCGACGCGGCGCCATGGACGCTATGTCGCGGGCGATGTTCTCGGCACCGGAACGGGGAGGATCAAGTAACAGCAGGTCTGCGGCAGGCAGAGTACGGACGTCGAAGTCACCAGCGTAGAGATCAGCCACCACGAACTTCACGCTGCTGCCGCCGAGGGCTGCGGCATTGGCCATGGCATTGTCCTGCGCCCTGAGCACCAGCTCTGCACTCCCTTCCACTCCCGTCACGGCTGCAGCCCTAGACGCCAGCGGCAGCGTAAAATTACCGATACCACAGAACAGATCAAGGACGCGGTCCGTCGTCCGGGGGCTCAGAAGGTCCACGGCCAGGGACACCATGCGTCGATTGACGGCCGGGTTGATCTGGATGAAGTCGAGGGGATGAAAGGCGAAGCGAAGGTCGAATTCCGGCAATCCGTAGTGCAGATACTCAGACCCATGCTCCGGCCACAGCCGATGCACCGTTTCCGGACCGCCCGGTTGGAGATACAGCTGCCAACCGGATTTCGCGGCATGCTGCAGAAGACGCTCGCGATCGGTCGCTGACAGCGGCTCGAGGTGACGCAGGACAATGGCGGCGTCATCGTCACCGCATGCCATCTCGAGCTGGGGAACCGCTGCCGCGGTATCCAGGGATCCGATCAGGCGCTTCAGGTCGGCGAGATGCTCACCGACGGCCGGCGCGAGAATTCGGCAGGCGTCCACGTCCGCGACCCGGGACGAGGCCGGCTCCCGAAATCCAATCAGCGCACCCCGACCCGGTACGCATCGCACCCCGAGGCGCGCCTTATGGCGGTAGCCGGTGACCGGGCCAGTGACATCGGGCAGCCAGCGCGCCGGCCCGACCACGCCTTCGGCAGCGAGCAGGGCGGCAAGGTGCGCACGCTTAAGGTCACGCTGGGATGCGGGGGCGAGATGCTGCAGCACGCAGGCGCCACAGCGGGCGGTCCACGGGCAGGGCGGCGGGACGCGATCAACATGTGGCTGCCAGAGCACTTCTGCCTGGCCCTCGAGCTGTTTGCGACGACGACGCAGAACGCGAACCGAGACCTGCTCGCCGGGCAGCGCACCGCGAACCCGAAGCTTGAAGCCATCTGCTTCCGCGAGACCGATACCGTCGCTATCAAGCTCGGTGACCATCACGCGTTCATGGCGGTCGAGTCGACGTTTGCGCCCCATCAGGCGCTGCGCCCCAAGCATTGCTGCAGGAGCAGCGTCGCAGCGGTCACGATGTGATCGGCGCCGCTGAAGGCGCCGATTCCAAGGCCAGGCGACATAGGCACTCAGGCCTCGGGCGAGAACACGCCGGTGGACAGATAGCGATCTCCTCGATCACAGACGATGGCCACGATGACGGCATGCTCCACCTCGGCCGAAAGGCGCAACGCAGCGGCGATGCTGCCGCCTGAGGACACGCCGGCGAAGATGCCCTCCTCCCGCGCCAGACGACGCATGGTCTGTTCCGATTCGCGCTGACCGATGTCCATGACCCGATCGACGCGCGCACGGTCGAAGATCTTCGGCAGGTAGGCCTCAGGCCAGCGGCGGATGCCGGGGATCTGGCTGCCGTCCTGAGGCTGTAGGCCGACGATCTGAATATCGGGATTCATCTCCTTGAAGAACTGGGAGCAGCCCATGATGGTGCCGGTGGTGCCCATGGACGCAACGAAGTGCGTGACTGCGCCCCCGGTCTGCCCCCAGATCTCGGGGCCCGTTCCCTCGTAGTGGGCGGCGGGATTGTCCGGGTTCGCGAACTGATCGAGCACCCGTCCTCGCCCTTCGGCCTGCATCCGCTCGGCGAGATCGCGGGCGCCCTCCATGCCCTCTTCCTGGGACACCATCACCAATTCGGCGCCGTAAGCCGCCATGGCCGCCTTGCGTTCGTCGCTCATGTGGGAGGGCATGATCAGCACCATGCGATAACCGCGGATTGCTGCCGCCATGGCCAAAGCGATACCCGTATTGCCGCTGGTGGCCTCGATCAGGGTGTCGCCCGGCTGGATCTGTCCCCGTTCCTCGGCCCGGCGGATCATGTTCATCGCAGGTCGATCCTTGACTGAACCGGCCGGGTTGTTGCCTTCGAGCTTGGCGAGGATCAGGTTGGAGGTCTCGCCCGGCATACGCTGCAGGCGCACGAGGGGCGTATGGCCGACCACGGCCTCGACGGTGGGGTAGTTTGGAGCGTGCGGGTGTGCCATGACGTGCAGGGCTCAAGCGGGCCGGGCAGGCATGATACGCCGCGAGACAACCCCTTGCGAAATTCCGGATGCTAATATGCCCATGGGCAGGGAGCATATGCCCGTGCATGCAGGTAGCGCCGAACGACCGGCGCTGGAAGCGGTTTTCGCCGTACCGCAGCATCGAGACCGATTTCGCGCAGATCCGCGATCGGCATACGCGAAGCTGTTCATGATGAGCACCCTCGCGTCTCGCTGGACATGTAAGGAGCCGGGAATGCTCCTGTCAGCCCTCATCGCGGTGTGCGGCGCGCTGTTCGTCGCATCGATTCTTATCAGTCCCGGAACCGGACGGCATTACCCACCGCCCATGGGTACCCGGCTTCGACGCTGGCGCCCCCGCGCCGATGATCTACTTGGCTCCGGGCGCAGCACCCGGAGCGAACGACGTTCGTTGCAACTGCAACTGCGCGCAAGCGGCGAACTGGTCGCTGCGCTGGCGCATGAAATTCGCAGCCCTCTGCAGGGTGTGCTCGGCATGGCTGAAGTGCTGGGCAAGGGGGAACGGGATCCGGAGCGCAAACGCCTGCTCATCGACATGCGTCGCTCGGCGCTGCATATGCTGCACGTGATCGACGACAGTCTCGAACTCGCCCGGCTGCAGCACCAGCAACCCCAGGCAGAAACACGACCCTTCCGGCTGGAAACCGTACTTGCCGACGTCCTCGCCGGCTGCCGGCCGCTACGCGCCGCACGGGTGGAGCTCGCCGTTGATGTGTCTCACACAACGGCCAGCCACTTCGCAGGCGATCCTGACCGCTTGCGCCAGATCCTGACGAACTTGATGACCAACAGTCTGGCCCGTACCCGTGCCGGCCACGTCCTGCTCGCTGCGTCAGGCCACCCGGATGCGCTGGAGCTGTGGGTACAGGACACCGGACCAGGCATCCCGCAACGGCTTCAGGGACAACTCAGCGGCCCCTTTGCCCAGGGCCGAGGGTCGCCGGGCAAGGCAGGAATGGGGCTCGCCATTGCCGGCGGACTCGTGCACGCACTCGGCGGCCAGCTGACGCTTCACAGCCAGCTTGGCGAAGGTACGGGGTTTCGGGTGCGGATACCGTTCCGCCCCCTGTCCAAGCCCTGCAATCAACCGCTCGAACACGCGAGGCGGGTGGGACTGGCCGAGGAGAACCTGCTGCACCGCCACATCGTCCTCGGGTACCTCCAGCGCTGGAACATGGCCGTCACCGAATTCGAGTCAGCGGCGAAAGTAGGCGACTGGCTGCAGGCGCCCACTCCGCTGCATGCCCTCGTCATTTCCCTTGAGTGGCTCGAGCGCAGTGGCGTCGCAGATGCGCTGCGCCGGTACTGCCACCGCCATGATGTGATGCTCATCGTTCACGGTGATCCCGACGACCCGGCGTATCCGGTAGCCGAGCAATCGTCGTCGCGGCTCTGGCCCAGACCGCTGCTAGCAGGCCAACTGTCCGCCGCGCTCGATTCCAATGCCAGCCAGCCGGGGAGGACGCCTCGAAGCTCTGGCAGGGTCCTTGTCGTGGATGACAATCCGCTGGTGCGCACCCTGCTGGCGGATACATTGACTGCGCTCGGATGCTCACCGGTCATGGCCCACGATGGTCCGGCCGCCATCCGTGCGGCCGAATTCGGAGCAAGCTTCGACCTCGTCCTGCTCGACCGCAACATGCCCGGACTCGACGGTTTGAATACCGCGCGCGCCCTGCGCCATCAGTCGGCAACTCAGGACGCAAAGCTGGTCCTGCTCGTCAACGACAGCGACGAAGCCGCTGCCGCCACGGCAGGCACCTTCGATCAAGTCCTGATCCGGCCCCGCGGCCGCGAAGCGCTCGAATGCGGCCTCCGAGCGCTACTGCGTGACCAGCATCCCTCCGGTCTGCGTGCTGCCGCCCCCATCCCCCGGCACGTGCTCGAAAACAGTCTGCGGGAGGATCTCGAACGACTTGCACAGGGCCTCGCCGCGGGCGATGCAGGCATCGTGCGCGATCAGATCCATCGCATGCGCGGAGCACTGCATCTGTTTCCAGCGCCCCGGCATGAACGCTGGCTGCATGCGCTCGCCAGCGCTGCGCTCGGCTGGAACGGGGCACGAACACCCGAAGCGCTGCACAGGGCGCTTGACGATGCCCGGGAAGCACTCGAACGATTGCCGTGAAGGCCGCTTCGCATCAGGGTCGCTGGTCATCGCCTTCGACCGCCTGCCAGCGCCGGAACAATGCCCGCGAATGCAGCGGCCGACCGCCAAGGTGGCCCGCCAGGGCCAGCCGCGTCAGCCGCTTGGCCGTGTGCAGAACCGCCGGTTCGGAGAACGCATCTGCGGCCAGGGCAAGCAGATGCGCGCCCTCGAACTCCAGCTCGTAACCCGCATCGCGCACCGTGTCGCCGACGACGGCAAGCCCCTCATCCGGAATCAACGTGTAACGCCGCGCCGCTTCCACCGCGCGACCCTGAACATCCTGGTCGAGGGGAAACCCATACCCGAGTGCCACCAACAGCCGCAGTTCGAAGCGGCGCAGGGCAGGCTCCATGTCCCGCGCCGCGTGCTGCGACTCGAGATGGGCCAGGCGGGCGAGGGTGCCGGCATAATCGCTGAAGATTTCCGGCTGGGCCTCGTCACGCTGTAGCAGGCGCAGCAGCAACTCATTCAGATACAGTCCGGCGAACAGGCGCTCTCCGCGCAGCAGCAGTGCCTGCTCCGGTTCGGCACTGGTCAGGCTCTTGAGTTCACCCCGGCCACGAAAGGCAACCTGAAGCAAAGAGAACGGCTGGAGGACTCCGGCGGCGCCCCGCCGCCCGCGGCGGCCACCGCGCGCGACGACGCCTACCCGACCATGACTCGGCGTCAGCAACTCCGCGATGAGGCTGGTCTCCCGCCAGGGTCGAGTGTGCAGCACGAATGCCGGCTCGTTCATGACTCCGGGCTACTAATCTTCGTAGCCGAGGCGTCGCAGCATACGCTCATCGTCGGACCATCCGCCTTTCACCTTGACCCAGAGCTCGAGCCGGATGTGGCGATCAAGCAGCCGCTCGATCTCGTGCCGCGACTCGATGCCGGCCTGTTTCAGCCGCTCACCCTTGTGACCGACCACGATGGCCTTCTGTCCGTCTCGCTCCACCAGGATCTGGCAATGAATGGTCAGTCTGCCCTGCTCATCCGTCCAACGCTCGATGCCGACGCTGATTTGATGGGGCAGTTCGTCGCCTACACGCCGCATGACCTTTTCGCGCACGATCTCGGCGACCATGAAGCGTTCCGTACGATCAGTGACCTGATCCGCAGGAAACAGATGAGGCGCCTCGGGCAGACGCTCCCGGATGCAGGCTTCTAGCCGGTCGACGTTGTGGCCCTTCGTCGCCGACAGAGGAATGATTTCCGCGAAGGGGGCACGCCTGCCGCACGCACTGATGAACGGCAACAGTCGCTCCTTCGGGGTGACCAGGTCAGCCTTGTTCAACACCAGCAACGGCGCACGACCGGCCTCGAAACCACGCTCGGACAGCAGGCGCTGGAGCACGAGGTCGTCATCCTCCTTCCAGCGGCCTGCTTCGACCACCATCAACAGGACGTCGACGTCCACAAGGACGGATCTGGCCTGGCGATTCATGAGCCGATTCAGCGCTCGACGCTCAGTGCCGTGCTGCCCGGGTGTATCCACGTAGATGATCTGATCGTCACCCTCGGTCTGGATCCCGAGCAGATTGTGGCGCGTGGTCTGAGGACGGTCGGACGTGATGCTGATCTTCTGGCCGACCAGGTGGTTGAGCAGCGTCGACTTGCCCACATTCGGCCTGCCGACGAGGCCGACGTAACCGCAGCGCGTCACCTTACTCACTCGCCGTCTCCACCGAGCACATCAAGCGCGTGTGAGGCCGCCTGCTGTTCTGCCGCACGCCGCGAGCGGCCACGACCGGCAATCGGCGCCCCGAGCGCCGGTATGCGACAGAAGACGGTGAACGTCTGGGCATGGTCGCTGCCCGCCACCTCCGCCACCTCGTACTCAGGAAGCGCCTCGCCACGACCCTGAAGCCATTCCTGCAGGCGAGTTTTCGGATCCTTGCGTACTTCGCCGGGCCGGGCACGCTCCAAGCGCTCTCCGAGCAGCCCGACTATCACTGCCCGTGCCGCCTCCTGGCCACCGTCAAGCAGCACGGCTCCAATCACGGCTTCAATGGCATCCGCGAGAATCGAGTCGCGTCGATGACCACCGCTCTTGAGTTCGCCGGAGCCGAGACGAAGGAACTCCCCGAGACCGATTGCCCGCGCCAGATCAGCAAGCGTCCGACCGCGAACGAGGCTCGCTCGCAGCAGCGTGAGCTGATTCTCCTTGGCTTCGGCATGGCGCTCGAACAGTTCCGCTGCGGCCACGTAGCCGAGAAAGGCATCGCCGAGGAATTCGAGACGCTCGTTGTTGCGCCTGCCGGACACGCTGCGATGGGTCAGCGCGAGGTCGAGCAGGTCAGACTCGCGGAACTCGTAACCCAGCCTGCGCTGAAGCTCGCGCAGGTCTCCAACCGCTGCCCCGGACGGCATGGTTTCCGCGTCCGGACGGCGGTTCACGCTTCCTCGCTCACCGCAGCACTCGCTCGAAGCTTTCTTCGAACTTGAGAACGATGTCCGCATTGCCGAACAGCGGCTCGCGGACCTCGTAGCGCAGATCGACTGTGAGGGTACCGGTTCGTGCCTCCACAGTGAGCGCATTCGCCACATCGAAACCGCGAATATTGTTCAACCGTAGACGCTCGTTGAAGGTGCGCTGAAATGCAGCCGCATTGCTGCGGGCAATGCGGTCGTCGTCCACCATCTCCTGCAGCACACTGCGCATGGTCCGATAGTCGACGTAATGCGGAACGAGCCGGATCACGACGGACGATATCCCCAGGATGACCACGATCACCATGAACCAGCCGATGAACGATCCCCGCTGCGACCGTAGCTGCATCGTCGAACCCTCTGCGCACGTTGCGTCCCGATGTGGACACTAGCGAATCCTGCCGTTACGCCTGAATGTAGGCCAATTCAATCCAGGCTGCTTGTGGGCCCAGATCGCAATAGCCTTGCCGACAATGTTCTCCTCGGGAACCATGCCCCAACTGCGGCTGTCGTCACTCTGATCACGATTGTCGCCCATCATGAAATACTCGCCCTCACCGACCTGCCAGGTGCAACCATCAGGGCGCCGCCGGGTGCAGCCTTCCATGGTCTGATGAGGATAAACGTGAATCCGATGCGCGTCCTCGCCAAGCCGTTCGTCCGCGACCACCACACCGGGCATCTCTGGGGTCATCTGCTGCACGATTTCCAGCGCTACGGGCTCACCATTGATGATCAGGCGCTTGTTGCGATACTCGATGACATCACCGGGAATGCCGACCACGCGCTTGATGAAGTAGTTGGGCTGATGCGGCGGGAAGAAGACCATGACATCACCGCGCTCAGGCTCGCCCATCGGCACCACCTTGGTGCCGACTACTGGCAGTCGCAGTCCATACGTGTACTTGTTCACGAGGATGTAATCGCCCACCTCGAGGGTGGGAATCATCGACCCGCTCGGGATCACGAACGGCTCGGCGACGAACGAGCGCAGAATCAAAACCAGGGCCAGGACGGGGAAAAAACTGCCGCCCCACTCCATCACCGTCGGTTCCCGGAGCACAGCTTCCCGCGCCTGCTGATAGGCCTCTGAGCTCTGCTCGGATGCGGGTGTGCGCGCGTCGAGTTCCGCTGCGGCCTCGCGTCGCCGAGGCCGCCATCGCCAGCGATCAATACCCCAGATGACGCCGGTCACCAGGGTCGCGAGCACCAGAAACTCTGGCAGATAATCGAGCAGACTGTTCAACGCGATACCCTTCCCCGAGACTCACTTCCCGACCTGGAGCACCGCAAGGAAGGCCTCCTGCGGAATCTCCACACGGCCCACCTGCTTCATGCGCCGCTTGCCGGCCTTCTGCTTCTCGAGCAGCTTCTTTTTCCGGGTGACGTCACCGCCATAGCACTTGGCGGTCACGTCCTTGCGCAGCGCCTTGACGTTGGAGCGCGCTACGATCTTGGCGCCAAGCGCGGCCTGAATCGCGACGTCGTACATCTGCCTCGGAATCAGGTCACGCATTTTTTCCACCAGATCACGCCCCTTGGTCTGCGCCTGGTCACGGTGGACGATCAAGGCCAGGGCATCGACGCGGTCACCATTGATCAGCACGTCGAGGCGCGCGACCGGCGACGGCTGAAAAGCCTGAAAGGCATAGTCCAGGGACGCGAAGCCACGGCTCACCGATTTGAGCCGATCGAAGAAGTCCAGCACCACTTCCGCCATGGGCAGATCGTAGACCAGTGACACCTGGCCTCCTACGAACTGCATGTCCACCTGAGTGCCGCGGCGGCCCTCGCACAGGGTCAGGATGGCCCCCACGTGCTCCTGCGGCACCAGGATGTTCGCCCGCACGATGGGCTCGCGAATTTCCTCGATCCGGGAGGGGTCCGGCAGCTCCGACGGGTTGTCGATGTGGACGATGGTGCCGTCCTTGCCGAGCACCTCGTAGACAACCGACGGTGCCGAGGTGATCAGATCGAGGTTGTACTCCCGCTCCAGACGCTCCTGAATGATCTCCATGTGGAGCATGCCCAGGAAGCCACAGCGGAAACCGAAACCGAGGGCATCCGAGACTTCCGGCTCGTAAACCAGGGAGGCATCGTTCAGCGTCAGCTTGCCCAGCGCATCGCGGAAGTCCTCGAAGTCATCAGCATCCACCGGGAACAGGCCTGCGAACACCTGCGGCTTCACCTTCTCGAAGCCAGGCAGCGCGGGCGCGTCAGAACGTTCGTGGACCAGGGTGTCGCCCACCGGGGCACCGCGCACATCCTTGATGCCGGCGATGATGTAACCGACCTCGCCAGCCTGCAGGACGTCGGACTGAGTCTGCTTCGGCGTGAAGCGACCGACGCTGTCCACCTGATGCAGTTTTTTCAGGGACCGGGCCATGATGCGATCGCCCTTTTTCAGGCTGCCCTGGACAACCCGAACCAGCGACACGACACCCTGATAGTTGTCGAACCAGGAATCGATGATCAGTGCCTGCAGGGGGCCCTGAATATCACCGACGGGCGGCGGAATCCGTACCACCAGCGCCTCGAGCAGATCATCGATGCCGAGGCCTGTTTTGGCGCTGACCTCCAGTGCTTCAGTGGCGTCCACCCCGATGATCTCCTCGATTTCGCGCCGCACCTTGGGCGGATCGGCGTGGGGCAGGTCCATCTTGTTGAGGACCGGGATTACCTCGAGTCCCTGATCGATCGCGGTGTAGCAGTTCGCCACGGACTGGGCCTCGACGCCCTGCCCCGCATCCACCACCAGCAGTGCACCTTCGCAGGCAGACAGCGAGCGTGAGACCTCGTAGGAGAAATCCACGTGCCCGGGCGTATCGATGAAGTTGAGCTGGTAGCGCTGGCCGTCGCGGGCATCATAATAGAGCGTGACGCTCTGGGCCTTGATGGTGATGCCCCGCTCGCGCTCCAGGTCCATGGAATCCAGCACCTGCTCGGCCATCTCTCGATCGGCCAGACCCCCACAGCGCTGAATGAACCGATCGGCAAGGGTGGACTTGCCATGATCGATGTGAGCGATGATCGAGAAATTTCTGATGTGGCGCAGATCGGTCAAGGGATTGGGTCCTGGCAACGGCCCTCAGGCAGGCCGCGCATTCTATAGGTAAACCGGCTGCGACTCATGTCCTGCAAGCAGACCCTCCTGCGCCCGGAGGCGCAGGAGGGTCACGGTGGCCTTCACTCCTCCTCAGGGACCCGCAATGCGAGGAAGGTTGGATTCCCGCCGCGAACCACCAGAACAGGAACCGAGCGGCCCGGCGGCAGGTCGGCGATGATGCGCTCGAAATCTGCGGTCGATTCGATGGCCTCGTTATTGAGCCGGGTAATGACGTCGCCACGGCGAATGCCGGCGCGTGCTGCCGGGCCGTCCTGGACGCCACTCACCTGCACACCTCCAGTCACGCCGAGCCGCTGGGCCGCGCCGTCCGGAATGGCCTCCACGGTCAGGCCGAGGGGATTGGCCGGGCTTCGATCCGGCGTTCTGCCAGCCACTTCGGCGCCGGCATCCGCCAACTCACCGACATCCACTGTGAGGGTCATGCGCTCACCGTCACGGACGACGACCATCGGCTGCTCGGAACCGGCCCGGGTCCGGCCGACAACGTGCGGCAGGTCGCTGGACAAATCGATGCTGCGGCCCGCGAATTCGAGAATGATATCGCCGGCCTGAACCCCTGCCGCTTCTGCCGGCGAATCCTCGACCACGCGCGCGACCAGCGCACCTGCCGGCTTGTCGAGACCGAAGGACTCGGCCAGGTCACGGTTCACGTCCTGGATCATCACCCCCAGCCAACCGCGCGACACGGTCCCGGTGTCCATGAGCTGATCGATGACTTCCATTGCAACATCGATGGGAATGGCGAAGGAGAGACCCATGAAACCGCCAGACCGGGTAAAGATCTGGGAATTGATGCCGACGACGCGCCCTTCGAGATCGAACAGCGGGCCACCGCTGTTGCCCGGATTGATCGCCACGTCGGTCTGGATGAACGGCACGTAGTTTTCCCGGTTGCGATCCGGGAGGCTGCGCTCCTTGGCACTGACGATGCCGGCCGTCACCGAGTAATCGAAGCCAAACGGCGATCCGATGGCCAGCACCCAGGCGCCGACCTTCAGGTTCTCCGAGCGCCCGATTTCGACCGTTGGCAGATCGTCGGCCTCCACCTGAAGCAGGGCGAGATCCGAACGCGGATCGGTGCCGATCACCTTGGCGGTATATTCGCGACGATCGATCAGGCGGACAAAAATTTCGTCAGCGCCATCCACCACATGATTGTTGGTGACGATGTAGCCGTCTGCGGAAATGATGAATCCGGATCCCAGGGAGCGCCGCTCGCGCTGGGCAGGACCTTCGGGCCCACCGCGAAAGAAGTGACGGAAAAACTCGGGAATGTTCTCCGGCTCCATGCCACGCGGCAGGCCGCCCTGACTGGACGCGGCGCGTTGGACGGTTGAAATGTTGACGATTGCGGGCGACGCCTGTTCCACCAGTTCGGTGAAATCGGGCAGGCTGCTGCGAGCCAGGGCCTGGGGCGCAAGCGCGGACGAAAGCAGGCCGCAGACGAGCAGGCTCGCCCAAACAGAGGTAGCGCGGACAGATGCAAACATGATGACTCCGATTGTCGATCTGGCTGAATGAGGCCGTCACCGCCATGTGCGACTTCAGACGCCGGTTCAGACCACTCAAACGACCCGTGGTTCAGTGACAGACGCGCGCTCAGCCGGCAGCGTTCTGCAACGCATGTCGAGGTGCGCGCCCAAATTGCGTTGCCGGCGGACGATCAGCCAGCCGACGATAAAACCGATACCCGATCCGGTCACTGCGGCGATGTCGGCACCAGGCATCAGCAGAGATGAAATGAGGGCGCCACTGAGCAATCCCAACAGCAGTGGACCGTAAACAGCCAGCGAGGCTGCGAGTATCGCACCGTCGGGCACGCCCAGCAGGACCCTCTCTCCGGTGCGGACATCATGCGGAACCGATGTCCGCGGCAGCTCGATATGGACCACGCGTTGCTGTCCGAAACGATCCAGCAGACCATGGCCACAGCCACTGCGTGCGGCACAGCCCCCGCATTGGGAAACCCTGCGTGCTGCGAGGCGAATCCGGCCATTATCGATGGCGACCACTTCCGCCACTTCCTCGTTCATGCCATGCACCGTCCGTCAGGCGACCCGAAGAGTGTAGCAGTCAGCCCGGATCGGGGAGCGGCCGAATATGTTCGGCCACCCGTTCGGCGGTCTCGATCGGCACTTCACCAACCACCGTCACCAGCCAGGGTTCCGGGGTGTCTGCGACGACGCGGCGCATCACCGCAACCGTGGCGCCATGGCGCGCCGTATGGGCCGGCGAGAAGTTCACCGGCGCGGGCTCGAGAAAAACCGAGAACGTCGCCAAGCCATCGCTGTAGACCAGATTCTCCACGCCTTCCTGCCGCGAAGGGACCCGTCTCACGTCAGCGGATGCCATCACGAATCCAGCCGGCAGCCACGACGCCTCCCAGCGCACCCGTCGACCCCCAGCTCCAGCGTCGAGGCCAGCATGACTGTCGGCGAAAGCGAGATCGTACTTGACCAGATCATCGCCGGCAGCCGGCTTGAGCAGAGCAGGATCCATCGATGTCCCGATCTCGATCCTCACGAACTGAAAGATTTCCAGCGGTTGCCCGGAAGTGTCGAGCAACTCGGAGCGCAGCAGCAGCGCGGTCTCCCGGTCGAGCCAGAGCCGGTAGCCATAGCGGTCCGCCGTCTCCGGTTCGATATGCAGCTGGACTGTTTCCCTGCCAGCGATCCGGTCTGCTGGGCCGAAACTGACCTGGTAACCCTCAGGCAACCCCTCGAGGTGGCGCCCGTAAGCCTGAGCGAACGGCCCAGCTGGAATGCTCTCGTCGAGGTCGAGCAGACGATCGCCGGGATGAAGCACGCAGGTGACCGTGTCGCCGGTTCGGATCACCTCGCGAGGCGTACCGTTGAGATGCACGAGGCGTTCGTGGCGGACGCCGTCCACGACCGCGTGGGCCAACTGCAGGCTGGACAGTTCGCCGCCATGGAAGTAACTGAACTCGCCGTGGTAGCTGAGCACGGACAGCGATTCGTGCATGCGCTCAAGCCACGCCTCAGGCGTTGCCGCGAGACTTCCATTCGTCAAGCTCAAGAGCAGCGCAGCACACAGCAGCACCGGCTGGGCGTGGCGTTCTCTGATCGCAGCCACGGCCGGGCGACTCACTGGGCGCCGTCGAAGGCAGCCATACGCGCAAACGGCACCATGCCCGACCGGCTGTGAAGCGCGTTGTGCTCGGCATGCCTGACCATGTAGCCCTCGACCTGCTGGCGGGCTGTTTCCTCGGGACTCGGTGCCGTTTGCAAAGTGACCCGGGACTGCATCGGGCCTCCTTCGCGGGCAAGAATCTGCATTGGCTGCTGGGTCGCCGGCATCATAGCCCCTCGATCGGGCGTGCGTACCGGTGAAGCGAAGCGGGATTCAGGAGCTGCGCGTGGTGCTTCTTCAGCTGTTTCAGCTGTCGGCGCCTGCCATTGCCAGCCCACCACGGCCACGGCCGTGAGTGAAGCCGCAACTGCGAAGCTGGTCAGGCCTCGCCAGCGGGGACCACGCGCGGTCACATGTTCCGAGCCGGCTTCGTACTCAGACGCAACGACGTCCTCCTCCACCACAGCATCCTTGAGGTCCAGCGCCAGCGGCCCCAGGCCCTGCCCGCTGACCCTGCCCTGCAGGATGGCGCTCACCAGCTGATAGCGCGACCAGGTGGCGGTCAACTCGGAATCCTCCTCCTCCATGGCCCGGAGGATACGACCGAGTTCGAGATCATCGGCCTCGTCATCCATCAACGCGGAGAGGGATTCCCGCAAACGTTCACTCATGTCCGTCCACCTCATCACTCGCGATCTCGAAAGCGTCGCTTGCCATTGCTCACTAAGACCTTGCCCGGGACTGATCGTTCCCGATTCAGTCCACGTTCATGACCCTTCCAGCATCGGCCTCACCCGACTATCGATGGCCTCGCGGGCCCGGAAGATCCGTGACCTCACGGTACCCACGGGGCAATCCATCACGGCTGCGATGTCCTCGTAGGACATACCGTCGAATTCACGCAGGGTCACCGCCGTGCGCAGATCCTCGGGCAGCTCTTCAATGGCCGCGAACACCACCCGCTGCAGTTCATCGCCCGCCAGTCTGTTCTCCGGGGTTTCGATTTCCTGGAGCACTTCGCCACCCGCGTAGTATTCCGCCTCGGCCGGGTCCACGTCGGAAGCGGGCGGCCGCCGGCTGCGCGCAACGAGGAAATTCTTGGCCGTGTTGATCGCGATGCGATAAAGCCAGGTGTAGAACTGACTCTCAGCACGGAACTTCGGCAGCGCCCTGTAGGCCTTCACGAAGGCCTCCTGCGTCACGTCCTGGACATCGTCCGGATCCCGCAGATAGCGAGCAACCAGCACCTGAATCCGATGCTGATACTTACCCATCAGCAGGTCGAACGCGCGCTTGTCACCACGCTGGACCCGCTCCACGAGACGGGCATCGGTAGCCTTCGGCGCGCTCATCGGGCTCGGACCCACTCCCGCTTCGCGGCTACGCACTGGTTCGGCCACAGTCCTTCCCCGTCCCGTTTGGGTTCATCCATTCTGACCGCTCCCGCCTCGCGATGGTTCCGTGCATGCGCTATCGGCAGGGCAACCCGGGCCCCGACCCGCTGACGCGGCGTAATGCGTTGCTCGACCACTACGCTCGACCCGGCCAGCGATGCCCAAGGCCGACCCTGGAGGCTGGAGCGCAGGGCCCAGCGGCAAGCCCCGATTCTGCCCCCGGATTCCCCAGTATACTACCGGCCGAATTTCATCCCGGCGATGGCAGCACCCTGCCCTGGCGGACCAGACCACACGGGGAGACGACGGAGTACGTGCATGACGGCACGCCACCCATACGACGTGATCATCATCGGCAGCGGTGCCGCCGGGCTCGCAACAGCCCTCGGGCTCGCCAGCCAGGCCCGCGTGGCCGTCCTGTCCAAGGACCGTCTGCGCATGAGCTCGACGAGCTGGGCCCAGGGTGGAATCGCCGCCGTTCTCGATGCGGAGGACGATCTCGAAGCCCACATTTGCGACACGCTGGCAGCAGGTGCGGGGCTGTGCCATGAACGGGCGGTACGCTTCGTGGTGGAGCGCGGCCCGGACGCCATCCGCTGGCTCGTGGACCATGGCGTGCATTTCGACACGGAAGCGGGCCCGGACGGCAACCCCCGTTTTCACCTGACTCAGGAAGGTGGCCACAGCCACCGCCGCATCCTGCACGCAGCGGATGCGACCGGGAGCGCGGTGAGCGGCAGCCTGGAAGAACGCGTCCGGGCCGCCCCCGGCATCGACATCTTCGAGCATCACGTGGCCATCGACCTGGTGGTCCGGGAGAAACTCGGACTGGAAGGGTCCGGCTGCACGGGTGTCTATGCTCTGAATCGACACACTGGCAGCGTAGAGGTCTTCGAGGCCCCTTTCGTGGTGCTGGCCACCGGAGGGGCAAGCAAGGTCTACCTGTACACCTCCAATCCGGACGGCTCCACCGGGGACGGTATCGCCATGGCATGGCGCGCCGGCTGCCGTGTCGCCAACATGGAGTTCAACCAGTTTCACCCCACCTGCCTGTTTCACCCGAAGGCGAAGAGCTTTTTGGTCTCGGAGGCGCTGCGCGGCGAGGGGGGCCTGCTGCGACTGCCTAACGGCGAACGTTTCATGGAGCATTTCCACCCCAAGGCGGAACTGGCCCCGCGTGACGTGGTGGCGCGCGCCATCGACTTCGAGATGAAACGACTCGGTTCCGACTGTCTGTACCTGGACGTGACCCACCTCGGAGCCGACAAGCTCACGGCCCACTTTCCGAACATTCTCAGGCGCTGCGCGGAACTCGGCATCGATATCGTCAAGGAACCGATTCCCGTGGTGCCGGCGGCGCACTACACCTGCGGCGGCATCGTCACGGGACTCAACGGCCGTACCGACGTTCCCGGACTGTATGCGGTCGGCGAGTGTTCCTTCACCGGCCTGCATGGCGCGAATCGCATGGCCAGCAACTCCCTGCTGGAGTGCGTCGTGCTTGCCCGGGAAGTCAGCGCCGACATCCTGTCGCAACTTCCGCTGGACGCCATGCCAACGCCAGCTCCGAGCTGGGACGAAAGCCAGGTCACCGACTCCGATGAGGACGTGGTCATTTCCCACAACTGGGATGAACTGCGGCATTTCATGTGGGACTACGTCGGCATCGTGCGCACCGACAAACGCCTGGCGCGGGCGCAGCATCGGATCGAACTGCTGCGGAGCGAAATTCATGAGTACTACTCGAACCACAGAGTCTCCAATGACCTCATCGAACTGCGCAATCTCGCGCTGGTCGCAGATCTGATCATTCAGTCGGCGCAGAACCGGCGCGAAAGTCGGGGCCTGCACTACACCCTCGACTATCCCGAGATGTCCCCTACGCCGCGGGATACGCTGCTGACACCTTCACCGCTCAGGCTCGATGTCCACGCCATGCGGCGCTGGCAGTTGCAGTGATGCCGGCGCTCCGCGGCCAGCGGCCATGACGAACAATCCGGGCAAGACGCCGGAACGTGGCATCGTCCACCGCATCCCGCCAGACGTTGAGCCGGATCCGCGCACCGTCGTCGACGCGCCGCAAGGCAATGCTCAAGGCCAGCCTAGAGACCCGCGCCTCTGTGCATGGGTACACCGGGTGCCAACGACCATCGCCCAGATCCAGACAGAGACTGGCAGGTCGGAAGTCGAGCCCGCGCACCCGGTCCCAGCTGCGCGCGGCAAACAGGCTGAGCAGGACCACGGCCGGAAGCGGCAGCAGGGGCCATGGATCATGCGCCAGCAGGGCGGCCAACAGAAGCAGCAGACACCCACCAGGACCGACGCCGAGAAGCAGGTTGCGCGCCAAACGCGAGGGCGCCAGAGAGATCGGTCCACGGAAGTTCACAGTCAGCTCACGGGACGCCCGTGGGCGCAGATCAGAGTGATCATGGCTGACAGCTCAGGATCCAGCGGTACCGCGCGGCCGGTGAACCAGGCCAGCAATTCGGGATCTTCATTGTCCAACAGACGCAGGTAAACGGCACGATCCACGTCGCTCAAGGAAGGATAGACATCCTCCACGAACGGCAGCAACAGCAGATCGAGCTCCCGCAGCCCCCGCCGGCTGCGCCACCACATGCGCCGTTCCGCAAGCCCGGTTTCTTCCTTCGACTCTCCACTATTGGTCATGACCTGCCTGCCACACCCTGTCTATAATGCGCCCCGTTTCGTCCGATCAGACGATCCTGACGGCGACCGCGGCGGATCATAGCAGCCGGCCTCGGCAGACGCAGGGCGGATCGGCAACATCCTACGGACAGGGAGACGCACGGGCGAGAGCCAGCAACGGCCGGACTCACGGAACCATCAACCTTCTCATCCTCCTGGCCGTGGCAGCGGCAGACGGGTTGGATGCCCCCCATCCCGGCTCACGTCTGGCCCAGGCCCGTCGCGAAACTCCGAGGAGCAATCGACATGCATCCGGACTGGCAACAGTTCCTGGAACGGCAGGGCGCCCACTTCGAAGATGTGGACGGCGTCCCAGGCGTCGCTGCCTTCGACGGCCCGGCCCCCTGCATGCAGCCTGAACTGGCAGATTTGTCACCACTCGGGCAGCTGCGAATCGAGGGCCCTGAGGCCGCCAAGTTCTTCCAGGGTTACGCAACGTGTGACTTGCGCGATGTCGCACCGGACCGTGCCATCCCAGGCGCACTGTGCAGCCGGGAGGGTCGCACCATCGCCACCTTCCGCGTCTGGGGAGCACCTGATGCCCTGACGCTCCGGTTGCACCGCGATCTGATCGTTCCAGTACGCGATCTGCTGGCGCGCTTCATCGTCTTCTCCAAGGCCGAACTGGTGGAGCCCGGCGACAGCACGGTCGGCCTGGGGCTCATCGGCGACGGCGCCGAGGCCATGGTGGCGGAGATCTGCGGTGCCGCGCCCGAACCTGGCGAAGCGATCACATCCGGTCCCGCCGACGCACCCCACGTGGCGATCCGCAATCGCGGCGAGCGGGCGCGCTTCGAGATCTGGATGTCGGTGGCGAGCGCGCCGGAGATATGGCGGCAGCTTGCGCATCGCTGTCGGCCCATTCCCTGGTCACGCTGGGCGGCTCACCGCATTCGGGCTGGCTACATCGAGCTGTCGCCTCGGACCGCAGGCGAGTACGTCCCGCAGGCCTTGAATTTGCAGGCCAATGGCCTGATCAGTTTCAAGAAGGGCTGCTATCTCGGCCAGGAAGTGGTGGCGCGCACTCAGCACCTTGGCAAGCTGAAGAAGCGCATGTACCGCTTTTCCATTGCCGGGAGCGAGGGCGGTACACCCGCACTCGGCAGCCCGGTGAGGCGGCAAGAACCGGAAGGCGACAAGGTCGGGGAGGTCGTGGCCGCCGCCTACGATGCTGGGCGCTGCGAACTGCTGGCCGTCGTGCGCATGGACGCCGTCGACTCGCCGCTGTTCGTGGGCCGGCATGCGCTTGTACTCGAGGAACTTCCCTACGACGTCCCGGCGCTGAGCGCCCGCGGCTGATCCTGGCCGCACGCGCGCGCCTGTGAGGCCCAGGCCGGGCCTACAAACCAAAGCTCAACGCCGCTTTTCGCGCCGCGCCAGGGCCGACCGCACGCGGTCGGGCCTACAAACAACACCCACCGCCTCTGTGGGCGAGCGCGTGTACGCGCCGCCCCGCGGGCCGACCGCACGCGGTCGGGCCTACA
>REEU01000203.1 GCA_007694905.1 Gammaproteobacteria bacterium
GCGGGCGCGGCTGGTGCTGGCACTGCTGGCCTGGCAGCGGCCGGCACTGCTGCTGTTGGACGAACCCACCAACCACCTGGATCTGGAGATGCGCGAGGCTCTTGGCCTCGCGCTCGGCGAGTTCGCGGGTGCGGTCGTGCTGGTGTCCCACGACCGGCACCTGCTGCGGGAAACCATGGATGAGTTCTGGCTGGTGGCGGACAGTCGCATCCGGCCCTGGGATGGCGATCTGGACGACTACGCCCGTTGGCTGCTGGATCGGGATCGTGAGACGCCGGAGGAGGAGGTCAGCGAACCGGTCGCCGCGCCAGAGACTGCGGCGACGAGCCGCAGCGACCGCCAGGCCGAGCGCAGGGCCGCCGCCGAACGGCGCAAGGCGCTGCACCCCCTGAAGAGCCAGATCCAGAACCTGGAGCGGACCCTGGAGCAGACTCAGCGGCGCCTTGCGGAAATCGATGCCCTGCTCACGGACACCACGTTGTACGAGGCCGCCGCCAAAGACCAACTCACCGCCGTCCTGAAGGAGCAGGGCGAACTGCGTCAGCGTGCCGCAGCCATTGAAAACGACTGGCTCGAAGCCAGTGAGCGCTACGAGACCCTCGCGGCGGACTGATGACAGCTGCCACGCGCAACGAGCAACAGCGTCCGTCTCACGGCCCTGTTATCTGCCTCGAGTCCTCCAGTTACCGCCCATTGAGGCCGCCACCTGGCCCCTGAGTCGCTGCACGCGACGAGCGGAAGCTCAGCAGCGACGAGCTGCAGCCTTTCCGCGGCCAGACGCCTATCCCTGCACTACGCTGGAGCGTAAGATGCGTTCCGTTGTGTTACTCAATGTTTCAATGTTGTTACAACCGTCCTGCACAGGGCACCCTCGTTCAAGGAACAACACCATGCGCAAATTCGCAATTGCCACCGCCCTCGTTGCCGCCGCAGCGCTGCCTGCCGCCGCCGTGGCCAGCCCGTCCTACACCTACGTCGGTGCAGGCTATGCCGGCCTTGATCCGAGCGGCTCCAGCACCCTCGACGGCTTCGGGCTCGAAGCCTCTGTCGAGCTGCAGGAAAACTTTCACCTGATGGGCAACTTCGTCCGCGCGAAGGACAGTCCGTTCACCCTGCAGCGGACCCGGGTCGCGGGCGGCTACAACATACCCGTCAATCCGAGTACCGATTTCGTGGCACGCCTCGGCTGGTCCTTCGCCAAGTTCAGCCGCAGCAACGTCGGCAGCAACAAAGACGACGGCGTGTTCGGCCAGATCGGCGTACGCGGCATGGTCACCCCGGATCTCGAGTTGAACGTCTTCCTCACCTACGACGATGTGGAGGAGAAGGCCAGCTTCGATGTAGGCGGCGTGTACAATTTTACGCCGGAGTTCGGTGCCCTGCTCGGCTACACCTACTCCAGCAGTCTGGAGACCTGGAACATCGGTCTGCGCTACAACTTCTGACCAGTTGCCTGTCCCCGCGCCCGCTCGGTCCTGCCGGGTGGGCGTACCCACGCGATAGCTTCCCCGTTACCATGGCTGCTGACTTCCTGCCGGGGGATGATGCGTTGTGTCGGAGGCCGAACCCAACGGGCCTTTCGCGCCCCCACGATCGACCTGGTTCAACCGCTTCTTAAACGGCGTCGAGTGGCTCGGCAATGCCCTGCCGCACCCGGTCACGCTGTTCGCCATCCTGGCGGTGTTCGTTGTTCTGCTCTCCGGCGTGCTGTCCTGGTTCGGCGTCGCCGTGGCCGACCCGCGCCCGGAAGGCGCACCCGGGCGCGCCGCGGACGGCATCATCGAAGTGGTGAGCCTGGTCAACGCGGAGGGTCTTCGCCGCATCGTCGAGAACCTGGTAGGCAACTTCGCCGGCTTCGTCCCGCTCGGTACGGTGCTGGTGGCCATGCTGGGGGTGGGCGTCGCCGAGCGTTCCGGGCTGCTGTCGGCGGCCATCCGCGGCATGGTTCTCGGCGCACCACCGAAGCTGGTCACGGCGATGATCGTGTTCGCCGCGGTACTGTCGAACACGGCTTCGGAAATGGGCTACGTGGTGATGATCCCGCTGGCCGCGGCCATCTTCCACGCCCTCGGCCGACATCCCCTCGCCGGCCTCGCGGCAGCCTTTGCCGGCGTGTCCGGCGGCTACTCCGCGAACCTCCTGCTCGGGACCGTGGACCCGCTGCTGGCAGGCATCACGGAAGCGGCGGCACAGATCATCGAACCCGGCTACTTCGTGCATCCGGCGGTGAACTGGTACTTCATGATCTCGAGCACGTTTCTCGTCACCGCCATCGGCACCTGGGTCACCACCGTGATCGTGGAGCCGCGCCTTGGCCGCTACGATCCGAGCCAAGCGGCGGAGGATCTCGACGAGACCGACCGGCTGGCCCCGCTTACCGATCTGGAACGTCGCGGCCTGCGTTGGGCCGGCGTCGCGACCCTGACCATCGGCGCGCTGGTGGCCCTCATGGTCATACCCAGCTGGGGCGCGCTGCGGGAGCCCGGCGCGGAAGACACGATCACCGCCATCACGCCCTTCCTGCGCGGCATCGTCGCCCTCGTCTTCGTGTTCTTCCTTGTCCCAGGCTTCGTCTACGGCAGGGTCACGGGCGTCATGCGCAACGACCGGGACGTCATCGACGCGATGGCCGGCGCCATGAGCAGCCTGGGGCTGTACATCGTGCTGGTGTTCTTCGCCGCGCAGTTCGTGGCGTTCTTCAGCTGGACTCAGCTCGGCCAGATCACGGCGGTGGTGGGCGCCCAGTTCCTGCAGGACATCAACCTGACGGGCCCGGCGGTGTTTCTGCTGTTCATTCCCATGTGCATGCTGGTGAACCTGTCGCTCGGTTCCGCATCCGCCCAGTGGGCGGTCACCGCGCCGATCTTCGTGCCCATGCTCATGCTTACCGGCTACAGCCCCGAACTGATTCAAGCTGCCTACCGGATCGGTGACTCCACCACCAACATCATCACGCCGATGATGAGCTACTTCGGGCTGATCCTGGCCTTTGCGACCCGCTACGTGCGCAACCTGGGCATCGGCACCCTGATCGCCACCATGCTGCCCTACAGCATCGCGCTGGCGATCGGCTGGATCGGCTGGTTCTACCTCTACGTCTTCGGGCTCGGCCTGCCGGTGGGGCCAGGCTCCCCCACCTACTACAGTCCGTAAGGCCAGCGCCTGGAACGCATCCGCCCGTCCGTATCAGGCGTTGACATCGATGACAACTCGCCCCCGGATCTTGCCTGCAAGGATCGCCGCACACAGATCCGGCACCTGGGACAGCGGCGCCAGTTGGTGCACGGCGGCGAATCGATCCGGGTCGAGCAGGGCGGCGAGATCCTTCCATGCCCGTTCGCGGCGTCCCATTGGCGCCATCACCGAATCGATGCCCTGCAGGCGAACGTTGCGCAGGATGAACGGCAGCACCGTCGCCGGCAGGTCGGCGCCGGCCGCGAGGCCGCAGGCGGAGACAATGCCGTCGTAGCGAAGCTGAGCGAGGGTGGTTGCCAGGGTGGTGGAACCGACACTGTCCACCGCCGCTGCCCAGACCTCCTTTTCCAGCGGCCTCGCTGAGCGCGCCAGGTCGGCACGATCGACGATGGTGCTGGCACCAAGCCCCTTCAGGTAGTCTGCTGTTTCCGGGCGACCCGTGCTGGCCGCCACCTCGTAGCCCAACGCAGACAGCAGCAACACCGCAAAGGAGCCGACGCCTCCGGCTGCACCGGTGACCAGCACCGGTCCCCGCTCCGTGGACACGCCGTGATCGCGGATCGCATTCACGGCCAGCATGGCGGTGTAGCCCGCGGTACCGATGGCCATGGCCTGTTCGCTGCTGAAGGCCTCGGGAATGCGCACCAGGAAATCCGGATTCACCCGCGCCCGCTGGCTGTAGCCGCCCCAGTGCCGCTCGGACAGGCCATACCCGTTCACCAGCACCCGATCACCTGGGCGCCAGGCGTCGCTGCGGGATTCGCTCACGGTTCCGGCCAGGTCGATGCCGCAGACCATGGGCAGATTTTGACAAATGGGCGCCGCGCCCGTCACCGCCAACCCATCCTTGTAGTTGACGGTGGAATACTCCACGTCCACCAGCACCGCCTCATCCGGCAAATCGGCGACGCTGAGCGTCTCCAGCCCCGCCCGGGGTTTGCCGTCCTCCTGGGCGCGGGCAACGATGGCCTGAAAGCTGTCGCTCATGCACTGTCTCCATATGGGGTCGTGAACTTCGGGACCGGATGGTAGCGCTAAGGCGTCACCGTTGCCTCCCGCCTGACCGCAGTCCGGCGCTGCCGCTGAGCCAGCAGCACGTAGAAGGCCGGCACCACGAACAGCGTGAACGCGGTTCCTATTCCGAGGCCGGTGAAGACCACCAGGCCGATGTGAAAGCGGCTCACCGCACCGGGGCCGGTCGCCAGCAGAAGCGGCACCATGGCCACCAGCATGGCCACGGTGGTCATCAGGATCGGGCGCAGCCGAATCGCCGCTGCCGCCTCCACGGCCTCGCGCAATGCCATACCCTCGTGATCCCGCATCCGGTTCGCGAAATCGACGATCAGAATGCCATTCTTCGCCACCAGCCCGATCAGCGTGATGAGGCCCACCTGCGTGTAGAGATTGATGGTGGCGAACCCCAGCGTCACGAACAGCATGGCGCCGGCAATGGTCATGGGGACCGACATCAGAATGATGAGCGGGTCGCGCCAGCTTTCGAACTGGGCCGCCAGAACCAAGTAGATCACGAGCAGCGACAGGAAAAACGTCAGCACCAGCGCCTCGCCCTGCTGGCGGAATTGACGCGCCTCACCGAGATAGTCGTAGCTGACTTCCCGTGGAAACGTCTCCGCTGCCAGGCCTTCGAAGAAGTTCAGGGCATCGCCGAGCGAAACGCCCGGTGTGGGAACCGCGTTGACGGTGATGGCGTTGAGCTGCTGCAGCTCCATGCGCCGCGTGGGCTCGATGCGCCGCTCGAAGCTGACCACGGCAGACAGCGGGATCAGATGCCCATCCCGGCTGCGGACGTGGTAGTTCACAAGGAACGCCTCGCTGGGCCGATAGCTCCGGGCGACCTGCGGGATCACCTCGTAGCTGCGGCCCGCCTGGCTGAACCGGTTGACGTGACCCTCGCCCAGCAGGGTCGAGAGGGTGAAGCCGATGGACTCCATGTCGATACCGAGGTCGCCAGCCCGATCGCGGTCCACGTGTACCCGCACCTGCGGCAGGGCCATGTCGCTGGACTTACTCGCAAACAGGAACCGGCCACTCTGCATGGCCGCGGCCACCATCTCTCCTGCCAGCCGATCCAGCTCCTGGTAGTCCTGATCGCCGGTGATCACGAACTGCACCGGCGGGCCTGCCGCCGCGCCAGGCAGTGCAGGAAATGAGAACGCGCCCACCTGCACACCGGGCACTTCCTGCACCAGCCTTTGCAGGATGGGCTGAATCTCCATCTGGCTTCGCTCCCGCTCGGCGATGGGCTGCAGCCGGAAGCCCCCGAAGGTCACGGCAGGGCTACCCCCGCCACCGAGCATGAGGAAACTGCGGGCGTACTCGGGAATGGTCTCGAAAAGTTCCACCAGCCGGCGCGTATGCGCTTCGGTGTATTGCAGCGTGGCGGTATGCGGCGCCGTCATCTGGATGTTGATGGCCTCACGGTCCTCCACCGGCGCGAACTCCGTCTGGCTGGTAACGAACATGAAGTAGATCCCGAGCAGCATCACCGCCGAGAAGTAGAAGGTCACGGGCCGGTAGTCGAGGCTGCGATGCAGCCAGCGGCGATAGCTAGCGGCCAAGCGCTCGAAAAAGCGTTCCACGGCCCGCTCGAAACGGCCCTGCTCGGCACTGGTCTTCAGCACCATGGACGACAGCATGGGTGAGAACGTGAGAGCTACGATGCCGGAAATGAGCACTGCTCCGGCGAGTGAGAATGCAAATTCGGTGAACACAATGCCCACCAGACCGCCCATAAATCCGATGGGGGCATAAACCGCGAGCAGGGTCGTGGTCATGGCGATGATGGGCAGGCCGAGTTCCCGCGCACCGGTCAGCGCGGCATCGAGGCGGCTCTTTCCTGCTGCCATGTGCCGGTGCACGTTCTCCACCACGATGATGGCGTCGTCCACCACCAGACCAATGGCGAGCAGCATGGCCAGCAGTGTCAGCAGATTCAGGGAGAAGCCGAGCAGGAGCATGATGAATGTTCCGCCGATCAGCGACAGCGGTACGGAGATGGCCGGCACGATGGCGGCACGCGCGGAACCAAGTGCCAAGAAGATCAGCAGCAGCACGATGGCCACCGCCTCGAACAGGGTACGGTAGACCTCGGCAATGGAGGCCTCGATGTACTCGCTGCCATCGTGGGTCAGCGCCATGGTCAGATTGGGCGGCAGCTGTCGCTCCACATCGGGCAGCAGGGCGCGGATTCCTCGCGAAACATCGATCGGATTCGCACCCGGGCCGGTTTCGATGGCCACCAATGTGGAGGGCTGACCCGAGTACCAGCTGACCTGATTCAGGTTGCGGGCATTCAACTCGACCTCGGCAACATCTGCCAGTCGTACCAGCGTATTCCCGTTGGCGCGCAGAATGAGGTTTTCGAATTCCTCGACGCTGGCCATCCCCGTGGCTGCCGAAAGGTTCACCTGCAACAGATCGTCCTGGGTCTGACCAATGCCGGCCTGCACGTTCTCCCGCCGCAGCGCGGCACGCACGTCCAAGGCCGTGACGTCCTGAGCCGCCATGCGCCGAGGATCGAGCCAGACACGCATGGCAAGCTGCTGGTCACCCATGACGTCAGCCTTGGAGACGCCGGGGATGGCCTGCATGCGCGGGATCACACCCCGCATCAGATAATCTGTGATCTCCGAGGCACGCATGCTGTCGCTGGAGAAACCGATATACATCAACGCCCAGCCCTGCTCGGTGCGCACATCGATCACAGGATCGAGTGCCTCGGTCGGAATCTGGTTGCGTTGGCTGGCCACTTTGGCTTGGATCTCCGCCACCGCCGCGTTGCCGTCGTAGTTCAGTTCCATCACCGCCTCGATGATGGACACACCCTGACGCGAATCCGAAAGCACGTAGTCCAGGCCGTTGGCCTCGGCGATGGCACGCTGCAGGGGCGCGGTGATGAAGCTCTGAACAAGATCGGCATCCGCGCCCGGATAGGCGGTGGTCACCGTCACCACAGCGCGTTCCGTGCGTGGGTATTCCCGCAGCTCCAGCAGACCGATGGAGCGCAGTCCGAGCAGCAGGATCAACAGGCTCAGAACGGTCGCCAGGACCGGCCTGCGGACGAAGACGTCAGTGAAGTTCACCGCAGCGCCACGCCGGAAGGCAGTTCGAGGCTGTTGTCGATGCGCACCCGCTGGCCCGAGCGCAGCTTCATCTGGCCGGTGGCCACCACCTCGGCGTCCTCAGCAACGCCCTCGAGAATCTCCACCCGGCCAGCGCGCACACGGCCCACCCTGACCGGGCGCTGCTCGGCAGTGAGCCTGCCGTCAGCGTCGCGCTCCAGCACGAACACCGTCTCGCCGAAGGCCTGATAGGCCACGGCCGTTCTCGGCAGCGTAAGCACCGGCTGGGGGTCACCCACCACCACCGTCAGCTGCGAGAACATGCCCGGGCGCAGCCTGCCTTCCGGATTCGGCAGCGTGGCCTGCAGGTGCAGCATGCGAGTGGCACGCTGGAGTTCCGGGCTGATAGCGGTGATCGTCCCGGCAAAGGTCGTATCCGGCCAGGCCGCGACCGGTGCACGCACCGTCTGGCCGACTCCGGTGGCACCCAGGTAGCGCTCAGGCAGCGTGAAATCCAGGTGCATGGGATCCAGCGCCTGCAGACTGACGACCGTGTCCCCCGGCGAAAGATACTGTCCGAGATGAACCAGCCGGATGCCGAGGTCGCCATCGAAGGGTGCCCGGATCGTCTTGCGCTCGATCAGCACCGCATGCTGCTCGGCCCGCGCCTCCAGGCTGCGCACGAGAGTTGCGGCGCGATCCAGCTGCGACTGGGAGACCGCCTGCGTCTGGCGCAGATCCTCCACCCGCTTGAGGTCAAGCCGGGCCAGCTCCAGATCCGCCTCCAGGGCACGCAGCTCTGCCCGTTCGGCGGACGCATCGAGCTCCAGCAGCAGCTCGCCTGCTGCCACGTGCCCGCCTGATCGGAAATGGATGCGCTGAACGCGACCGGGGACCTCCGTGGCCACCTGCACGCCCTGATTTGCCATGAACGTGCCCAGCGCCTCGATTTCAATCGGCCACTGCTCCAGAACGACGGGCGCCGACGAGACGACGACCGCTGGCCGCTCCGCTGCCATCATCGTCTGGAAGCGCTGATACTGCTGCAGCTTGTAGAGACCGATCCCGCCGAACAGCAGCGCGACCAGCACCGTCACGATGAGGAACCTCAACCACACGTTGCGACCTCCACGCTGCCTGAAGGCAGCCGAGCGGCAAAGAAAGCGTCAAGCGCCTCGAGCTGGCGCCGCTGTGGCCAGCCGCGGGGATCAAGCACCGCCTGCACCCCGAGGCCGTGCAGGAGCGTTGCCAGCGCATCGCCGTCACGTTCGGCGTCGATCCGGGCATCGAACTCCCCCCGCTCGACGACATGGAGGATGAGCCCACGGCAGAAACGGCGGAACTTGCGCTGCCGCTGGCGCCGCTCACGATCCCACGACGCATCACCGGGCCAGGACACCCAGAATGTCATCCACACCTGCCACATATCACGCATTTCGGAACTCAGGGGAAGCAGCCGTTCGAGGATGCGTCGCACCGAGGTCAGTCCGTCCGGTTCGGTGCTGTCGAAGCGATTCATCACCCATGCCGGGTCGGCGAGGGAGTAACGCAGCAGCTCGTCCTTGGTTTCGAAGTAGTGGGCCAGCACCCCAATGCTCCAGCCCGCTTCCCGGGCCACTTCACGCAGCGTGCTGCCCTCGAGCCCACGACGAAGGATCACGCGGCGAGTGGCCGCGGCCAATTCTCCCCGACGCGCATCGGCATCCACCTGCTTGGGCAACGCGCCCCCCGATCTCCTGCTTTTTTATATGACTGCCATAATACAATATTCTCCCCGCCTTCATCTGCCCTGCGCCGCCTGAATCGCAGTTCAGCCCGCCGGGTTCGCCGCCAGGTGATCGAACTTACCCTTCGGGCGCTGGGCCCGATACGCCTCGACAATGGGCTCGATCTGGGTAGGTGTCGCGCCATGCAGAATCACGCCGTCGCAACCGAGATCAAACTGGTGATTGACCGCCGCCACGCACTGTTCCGGCGAACCGGTGGCGGCAGAGGCCAGCCAGTCTTCCGGAATCAGCGTAGCCACGTGCTCGAGTTCCTCAGTCGTGGCCAGATTGTCGATGGCGCCCTTGAAACTGGCGACGAATGGATCCGCCCGGAAACGCTCCAGCACCTTCGGGTCCCAGTCGTTGGTCCGGACCATGAGATCGCCATAGGCCTGCAGATAGGTCGCCATACGCCCAACGAGCTTCTTCAGGCGCAATGGTTCCGGCAGATGATCCCCGATGCTCGCAAAGCAGGACCAGACCCGGACTGAAGCGGGGTCGCGGCCGGCCTCCTCGGCAGCACGCTTCACTGTCTCCACGCAGCGCACCGTCGTCTCGTCGGTGAAGAACGTGTGCAGCACGACCGAGTCGAACACACGTCCGCCGAGCGCCAGCGAGTTGGGCCCGAAGGCAACCCAGGTCATGGGAATGTGCTCATCATACTCGGGCCCCATACCAAGATAGGGATACTTACCGGCCGGTCCGTCATGACCGAGAACGGCTTCGCCGCGCCATATCCGGCGCATGAGACCGACGAAGTCCTCCACCTGCGCCGTCTTGATGCGCGACAGACCGAAGGCGTCGAAGGCCTTGTCCACGCCGCGGCCCAGGCCGAGGGAGAAGCGACCGCCGGTGAGCTTGTGCATGGTCATGGCGTAGGCGGCGGTGACCATCGGGTGACGCGTGTTGTGATTGGTGGCCGCCGTAGCGATGCCGATCTCCGATGAGATCGCGCCGGCAGCACCAGACAGTGTCGCCGCCTCCTTGATGTTGAAGCGCTCAGAGATGAACGCACTGCCGATGCCGAGCCGTTCGCCGTGTCGGATCTCGTCGATCAGGTCAAAGGGTGTGTCGGGCGCTCCGGCGAGCGTGTAGAAGGCCAGTTCGTTCATACGTTGCATCAGCTGCGCTCCGTGAGCGGGACGGGGAGGACGGTCAGGGTAAGGAAGCGCCGCCCCCCTCGTCCATAGCTCCTCGGGCGAAGAGTCAGGTGCAGCCTTCTCTCGCAGGTTATTGCCTGCGCCAGCCAGGCAGCCATACTCGAAGGCCTTGGATCCCAGCCGCCCGGGACGCATCACTATGACACCTACGCTGACGGCACTCGTTGGTTTCGCCCTCTGGACCATCCTGCTCACCGCGATGATCGGTGTGAATCGCGCCTACGTCGCCAAAGCCACCGGCAGGAAACCCAACAGCTTCACCCCTGGTGCCGAGGACATCGGCGGCTTCAGCCAGCGCCTTGCCCGCGCCCATGCCAACTGCTACGAGAATCTGCCCGTGGTGGCGGCCATCCTGCTGGCTGTCCAGGTCAGCGGCCTGCACACCCTTTCCGATCCGCTGGCACCATGGATCCTCGGAGCACGTATCGTGCAGTCCGGCATTCATCTGGCCTCTACCAGCGTGCCGGCGGTCTACGCCCGCTTCGGTTTCTTCCTGATACAGATCATCCTGCTGCTGGTGATCGCGCTGCGAGCCCTGGCAGCAGGCTGATGGGTACGCACTGGACGGCACGCCGCGAGGGTTTCCGTGACCCCAGCCCCTGGGTGCAGCGCTGGTCAGCAAGCGTCCTGCCGCAAGCTCCGGTGCTCGATCTCGCCTGCGGCAGCGGCCGCCACGGGCGCCTGTTCCTGGACCGTGGCCACCCCGTCACCTTCGTCGACAAGGACATCTCAGGTGTCGCGGATCTCGCAGATCAGGCGGAGCTGATCGAGGTGGACCTCGAAACCGGTGGACCCTGGCCGCTCGGCACGCGCCGATTCGCTGCTGTGGTCGTGACCTGCTACCTGCACCGGCCGATTCTCGAGCACATCGTCGCCGCGGTGGCGCCCGGCGGTCTGCTGATCTACGAGACCTTCGCCCGCGGTAACGAGGCCTGCGGCCATCCAGCGCGACCTGAGTACCTGCTCGAAGAAGGGGAGCTGCTCGAGGCGGTCCGCGGCAGACTGACTGTGCTCGGCTATGAGCACGGCTACGACGACGAACCGAAACCGGGTGTGCGGCAGCGGATCGCGGCGCAACGGTCGCAGCCATGAGGTTCATGTCATACTCGACGCACGACGCTTCCCGCAGGCGAACGTCCTCCCATGCGCATTGTTTGGTCATCGATTCTACTGATCGCCAGCTGCCTGCTGGCCGCGCCGGTCCATGCCCAGATCTACCGCCACGTGGATGAGCACGGCGTCGTCCACTTCAGCGACGAGCCACCGGATCAGGACACATTCGACGTCATCGACCAGGCGGACCTCGATGCCGCAACCACCACGATCCAGAGCGCGCCGCCGCCGGAGGCGCGGGATCAGGTACGGCTGGAGCAGGAACGCGCCCGCAGAAGCAGCGTCCAGGCCCAGGCCGCGGAGCGCCGCCGGGCGGAGCAGGCCGCGCACGAGGCCCGATGCGCAGGCTATGAGTCGCGCCTCGAGGCGATCCAGGCACGCCTGCGTGCCGGCTACAGTGTCGCCGAAGGCAACAGGCTGCGCGCCGAACGTCGGGACCTCCGCGCCCGCCACGGTCGCGAGTGTCACGGTCTCTGATCCTCCGCAGCATGCCTTGCAGGTTCAGCGCGACTCCGGTTCCCCGAGAATCGCCACGTCGTCATGCCCCTGCGCCGGTGCTTCGTGTTCGTCGATCAGGCGCTGCAGGCGCTCCCGCAGCAGCGCCTCGTGCAGCTCCATCTGCCTGCGTTCGTCGCGCAACGCGCGCAGCAGACTCCCCGCCATGAACACCATGAGCACCATGAAGGGGAACGCCGCGACGATGGAAATGGTCTGCAGCGCCGCCAGGCCACCGCTCATCAGCAGGACGGACACCACCAGCACCTGCACGACGCCCCAGATCACCCGCGTCGTCCGCGCCGGCGTGAGCACGCCCTTGCTCGTGAACATGCCGAGCACGAACGTGGCGGAGTTCGCCGACGTGATCACGAACAGCACGATCAACAACAGCATCAGCAGTCCGAGCACACCCGATAGCGGAAGCTGTTCCAGCATGACGAACAGACCGGAGCTGATCTCGGCCTCCACCGCGGCACCGATGCCCGCCCCTTCGAACATCTCGAAGTACAGCGCGGAGCCACCGAACGTCGCGAACCAGACCGTGCTCAGCAGCACAGGCATACCGATCACGCCGAGAACGAACTCTCGTATCGTCCGACCGCGCGAAATACGCGCGATAAAACTGCCGACGAAGGGCGCCCAGGACAGTCCCCATGCCCAGTAGAAAATGGTCCAGCGTTCCACCCAGTCCTCACCTGTGTAGGGGGTCATCACCAGACTCATGCCGATGACATTGGCGAAGTAGTCGCCGATGGCATTGGTCATCGCTGCGGTGATGAAGTCCGTGGGACCAAAGAAGAACACGAACAACAGCAGAGCCCCTGCCAGCATCATGTTGGCGTCGCTGACGTAGCGGATACCGCTTTCCAGCGGCGCCAGCGAGCAGAGCAGGAAGACGATGCTGATCCCGCCCAGAATGGCGAGCTGCTGCGGCAGTCCGAAGGGCAGGTCGACCACGGCGGCGAGCCCGCTGTTGATCTGGATCACCCCAAGCCCGACCGTGGTCGCAACACCGAAGATCGTGGACACCACGGCCAGGATGTTGATGGCGTGCCCGAAGCCACCGTCCACGCGATCGCCGAGGGACGAGCGGAACGTTTCGCTGATCATTCCGGGGCGCTGCTGCCTGAAGCGGATGTAGGCAATAGCGAGCCCCACCACTGCAAAGTTGGCCCACTGATGGAAGCCCCAGTGGAACAGGGAATAGCGAAGACTGAGGCTGGCCGCTTCCGGCGACTGGGCCACGGCCTGACCCAGTGGCGGCGCCAGATAGTGAGTTAGTGGTTCAGCGATACCCCAGAACACGAGGCCGACGCCCATGCCGGCGGAGAAGATCATCCCCAGCCAGGCCCCGTAGGAGAACTCCGGTACTTCGCCGTCCGCGCCGAGCCTGATCTTGCCGTAGTCGCTCACGCCGATCCCGATGCAGAACACCAGGAAACCAGTGGTCGCGAACAGGTAGAGCCAGCCGAAGTGGATGGTCGTGAATTCCAGCGCTGCGGCGGCGCCCACCGCGAGCTGCACCGGCCAGCCGATGCCGAGAACCACGAAGGCAGCAAGGAGGCCGAGGGAAACGTAAAACACCCAGCCCAGTTGATCGTGCTGCACGATTCGAACTCCTGTTCCGTCGCTGGAAGCGAAGGTCGTCACAGCGCCACGACGGTTTCGGTGGCGACGGCCTGTCGCGCAATGCGACGTGCGAGCCTGACACGGCAGGTCCCTCATGCCCAATGCGGACATGGTCAGCCGTCGGCGCTGTAGACGGATGCGGACCGAATAAACTCAGGGGCTCTCAAACCGAACTGCTTAGGACGTGCTGATCAATTCCCTTACAAGCAAGAGGCAATCAGCTTCACGCGATCATGGCGGCCAACCCTTCAGCGCAATTTTAGATCCGACGACATGGTCAGGCTGCTGGGACGCGGGCTTCGCGGCGCTGGTAGGCACGGCGCAACCGCTCCAATCGCGGCTTGCTGACAGGATAGCGAATGATGACCGCGATCGCGATCAGGTACAGCAGCGGCGGCAGGAGCGAAATCGCATAGCGCACGGCGTCGATCTCCGCCTGAGTGTTGTCGGCTCGCGGATCGAAACCAAAGAACCCGAGCAGGGGCAGCGACAGCCCAACCGCCATGGCCTGCGTGGCTTTTGCACCGAGCGACCAGACCGCCATGTAGGCGCCAGCGATATTGTCCCGGCTGCGCCGTGTCGCGATCTCGACGACGTCCGCCTTCATGGACATGGACAGCGCCATGAAATTGCCTCCGGCGAAACCGATCACCGCGGTGATCAGCACGAACGGAACGATCTGCCCGGGTGCAAGCAGCAGATACAAAGGTGTAGTCACCGCCATGACGCCGGTTCCGAGCATCCAGGCCTCGCGCTTACCGATGCGATGTGACAGCCAGACCCAGAACGGCAGGCCGATGATGTTGAGCGCGAAGTAAGCGAGAAGAATGGGCTGCGCCTGGCGCTCGAGGTCCATGGCAAACGTGGTGAAGAGCATGAACAGCGTGCCGATCATGGTCGTTCCGAGCGACATCAGGGTGAAGCCGATGAACAACACCATGAACGAACCGTTGCGCATCATGAGATTGAGGTTGCGGAGGATCGGCTGCGGCTTGACCTCGACCAGGACCCGTTCGGGCAGTTTCCACAGGGTGATCCCAACCAGCAGCGGCAGAAGCACCAGCGCCATTCCGCCGATGATCGTCAATGCTTCGCTCGCCACCGCGCCGTAACCGAACATCTGGGCGGAAAGAACGGGAATCAGCAGCACGGAGATGTTGCCACTGAAACCGAATGCCTGGCGCCAGCCGGTGATCCGTGTGCGCTCGTCGACGTCGTCGGAGAGTTCAGCGCCCCAGGCGTAGTAGGGGATGTTGATCATGGTCCAGCCAAGCCATAGCAGAATGGACCAGATGAACAGATAAGCGTTGGTTACCTCGCCACTCGGCGCGAACAGTTGGTAGGCCGCGATCATCATCAGCGGCGTCCCGGCCGCCATCCACGGCTTGCGCCGGCCGAAGCGCGTTCGGGTGCGATCGCTCAGGGCCCCGATCAGCGGGTCGGTGATGACATCACTGATACGCGCCACCATCAGCAACAGCCCGATATCCGTGATGCTGAGCCCCATGTCGCGCGAGTAGAACAACGGCAGATAAAGCGCGACCGGAATTACTGCCAGGTACACGGCGAACTCCGGCAAGCCGAACAGCGCAAGCTGCGAGTGCGTGAGTGGCGCCCGCCTGGTGCCGGGGGTGCGCCGGCTCATATAGTTTGGTATCTAAGCATCTAGCCAATTCTATCTGGAGGGATCGCAACATGGAACGGGATGAGGGGTTCATGGTGATCGTGCAATTCGATACCAGCCCGGAGAACCAGGTTCGAGCGCTCGAGGAGATCGGAGACTATGTGGCGGAGTTCCTCAGCCGGCAGGAGGGCTTTGTCCGCAGCTTCCTCAGCCGCTCGACCGATGGCAAGGGCCTCGTCCACTGCGCACTGTGGCGTTCGGAAGCGGACTTCGACGCCGCCGGCGCGAAGGCCAGGGAGCACCCGTCGATGCCAGGGCTAAGGCAGTATCAGCCGCGAGGCCAGCGCTACCAGCTGTGGAAAGCATTCGACCGCGAGTAGGGCGCAGCCCATCCAACGCGGAACGTGACTTACGATAACGCGTCCGCGTACGCCCACCTCGATTTGAAGTCGGCCTGGCAAGTCGCATCGCAGCTCAGGGTTCGGTGTGCCGGGAAGCAGTGGATAGAAAATGAAGGTCCGACCTGCAACAGCTATCATGTGTCACCAACATCCCGTCGGACTCCCAGCTGAGCTCATGAAACCATCGAAGGATCCACCCCTGTCGGTCCACGAGAGGACAGACTTGCGCCCGGTGACGGGCCGGGTCATGGCAGGACTCACACAGGCCTTGGACTGGTTCGACAACAGCCTTCAGAACGTCGTCGCTTCTCGTGGCTTCGAGCCTTTTCACCGCACCCAGTCGATGATCATCATGCACATCGCACTGGGCCTCGACGCACCGGCCGACATCGCTCGCGAGATGGGTCTGACGCGCCAGAACGTTCACCACATGGCCAAGGAACTGATCCGGAGTGGGGTCATTGAGAGCAACCGTGACCCGAGCGATCCGCGCCGCACTGTCTATCGGCTCAGCGAGCATGCCCGAGAACTCCGCGGCGTTGCGCTCTCAACCATGATCGAACTCGAGAATCTGCTCGAGACCCGGATTGGTCCGGAGCGCGTCGCCGCGCTGCGTGAGGCCTTGAACGTCGACTGGGGTCCCGACGTAGCGGACGAAACGGAACTGAAAGTGATCCAGGCTTCTGCCAAGCGCCAGAAACGCGCTGCCTCCAGCTCCAAGCCACCGCGATCCCGGCGCTGATTCGACCAAATCACTCGCCACTGCCGACTGCTTTGATTCCGATCCCCTGCCTTTCATCCCGACGCTGCGTGATCGCTCCGCCAGGTGATGGCCGGACGTCAGGCGCGTAGTCGTGTCGGATGTCGCGCACGCCACACCCATGCTCGGGGTTTGCAATACTCCCATTTAGTGTAAAATGATTTTACGCTAACTCCTGGGGAGGAGATGACTGTGAATCACTCGTCAAGTCGGGCATTCGGCCCCGTTGCGCTATGTTTGCTTCCTTTTTCGGCTCTCGCCGCGGCACCGGTGGTAATCGATGAAGTGGTCGTCACCGCGCAAAAAAGAGAGCAAAGCCTGCAGGAAGTGCCCATCTCAGTGTCCGTCCTGTCAGGACAGATGGTCGATGACCTCGGCTTGTACCGGTTCGAGGATCTCGCGACGCTGATTCCAAACCTGCACATCGACGAGTCGCTCGGTAGTCCAGTGATCCACGTTCGAGGGCTGGGATCGGGAGCTGAGAACTTTGCCTTCGAACAGTCGGTGGGTCTGTTCGTGGACGGGGTCTACTCCGGGCGCAGTCATCTATTCGAGAATCCGCTGTTCGACGTCGCGCAGATCGAAGTGGTCCGTGGCCCCCAAGGTGCGCTGTTCGGCAAGAACACGAACGCTGGTGCGATCAGTGTTACGACGCGACGCCCCACGGACAGCTTCGAGGCTTCGATCCGCGGCGGCTACGAGTTCGAGTATGACGGCCACTTCGTCGAGGGGATCATTTCCGGGCCCATGGCCGATAGGCTCCTTGGCCGTCTGGCATTGCGCACACAGAAGCAGGGAGGGTTCCTCAAGAACCGAGCGACAGGAAATGACGAGCCTGAGAAGAAGTCGTTCATGGCCAGAGGGACGTTCGTCTTCGATGCCTCGGACGACATCGAGGTCATCGGCAAGCTAGAGTACAGCGAATCGGATACCAAGGGCGGCTGGTTCCAGATCAGCAACTTCGGTAGTGGACCGCTCACAGATCTCTGGCGGGCAACGGATCCTTTCGCCGAGGATCGGCTCGATCAGACTATTTCCTCCGACACGGGGCTCGATCCGCAAGGTAACGAGTCGGACACGCTGAATGCGGCGCTGACCGTGAACTGGTCGCTTGGCGAGTTCACGCTAACCTCGATTACGGGATTCGGCCGCTTCGATTACACCAAAGTGGTCGAGTTTACGGGCACAGCACTTGGGCTCGGCCAAAGCACGATTCCCGAGGACTTCGAGCAATGGAGTCAGGAGCTGCGCCTGATATCGCCTGCGAATGGCAACTTCGAATACGTGGCAGGCCTCGCCTACACGAACCATGACATGAAGCTGGGCCAGATCACTGAGATCGCTTCGTTCGGGCCGTTCTCAGGCGTCACGACGCGGCTTTCCGAACAGGACGGCGAGTCCTGGTCCGTATACGGCTCAGGGACTTACCACATCGCACCCGACTGGCGCCTGACAGGAAGCCTGCGTCGCAGCCGTGAGCGCAAAACTGGCCGCACGGTGCACACGACCACCGGGATCCTGCCGCCGACCTGGTTGCCTTACGATCTAAGCGGAAAGCGCAAGGAGAACCACACCAACGGCTCGCTTAATTTGCAGTGGGATATGACAGACAACGTGATGACCTATGTGTCCTACGCTACCGGAGCAAAAGTCGGCGGGTTCCTGTCGAACGACAGTTCACTGCTTTTCCGTATCATGCAAGGCGTCAACGACTTCGAGTACGAAGACGAGATCGCAAAGTCCTGGGAACTCGGCGTGAAGGCGACCCTGCTCAACAATCGGGCACGGGTGAACGTGGCGGTGTTTCGGACCGAGTTCGATGATCTCCAGACGTCGAGCTTCCAGGGAGAGTTCTTCATCATCGGCAATGCCGCCGAAGCGCTGGTCCAAGGCATGGAAGCTGATGCATCACTGCTCGTGTCTGACAATCTCAGCCTTACCCTTTCCCTTGCTTACCTGGATGCCGAGTACAAGGACTATCCCGGTGGCCCGTGCCTCTTCGGCGCCACCGAGGCAGATGGTTGCGATCTTGCCACCGGTACGCAGAACCTGAAGGGAACCCGACTGGTGCGCGCGCCTGAGTGGGAGGGCAGCCTGACGGCGGATTGGCAGCAACCCCTGGCCAATCAGCTGATGCTTGGTGGCCAGATCAACGTCACCTACAAGGATGACTTCTTCCACCAGCCGAATCTCGACCCCGGCCACCGTGTCGGCGCGCACACCAAGGTCAACGCCAGGGTCGCGATCGGGGCGGCGGATCGCCGCTGGGAACTGGCTCTTGTCGGGCGCAACCTCACCGACAAGCTGACCAAGAACTGGTCGTTCAATACACCCTTCTTCGCTGACGGTTCGCGCACGGCGTCGATCGCGCCGCCGCGCATGATCACGCTCGAGGCCAGCTACCGCTTCTAGGGAGACGTGATGATGCAGGAACAGCAACTCATCGACCGGATCAAGGCTTTGGTTCCTCTGCTCGAACAGCACGCCGATCAGGCCGAGCAGGAGCGGAAACCGGTCGATGAGGTGATGAAAGCCATCGAGGATACCGGAGCTTATCGATACTTCGTTCCGAGAGCCTATGGCGGCTACGAGTTCAGCCTGGAAGGCTTCATGGATCTGGGGATGGCACTCGGCGAGGGCTGCCTGTCCACCGCCTGGGTCGTGACGTTCTGCATGGAGCACAACTGGCTGCTGGGCCTGTTCGGCAAGGAAGCCCAGGATGACATCTTCGGACGGCAACCCTACATCATCGCCCCAGGCGCGCTGGCGCCGAAGGGCCAGGCCGTGCCGGCAGAGGGCGGTTACGTCGTCAGCGGGCGCTGGGAATGGGGCACCGGCGTCATGCACGCTGACTGGGTCATGGTCGGTGCATTGACGCCCAGCGCGGCAGGGGAACGCCCTGATCTGTGCATGTACGTCATTCCACGAGAGCAGGCAGAGGTGATCGATACTTGGCACATGGCCGGCATGGTCGGTACCGGTAGCAATGACATTGCAGTGCATGACGTATTCGTGCCCGGCCACCGCAGGGTGAACCTGATGGAGCTTCGTGCTGGTGACAGTCCAGGCGCGCGCGTCCATGACTCGCCGACCTACCGCATGCCCATGCTGCCCGTTCTGGGGCTGACCGCAGCGGCACCAGCGGTAGGTTGCGCGCGCAAGGCAGTCTCTCTGTTTCGCGAGCGCCTGCAGGGGCGCACGGTGTACGGCACCACGACCCGTCAGGGTGAACGTGGCGTCGCCCAGGTTCGTCTCAGCCATCTCGAGACGGCCGTGACAGAGACGGAGATTCAACTGCTGACACTTGCGCGCGAGGTGAGCGACTGGGGGGCGCGCGGCGAACCCTGCCCGGAGCTGGAGCGGGCCGCCCTCAGGGTGCGCATCGGCCGCGTTGTGCGAACTGCCCGCGACATCGTGCGGGACACGGTGGAGGCCAGCGGGGCGCACGCCCACTTCCTCGACAATCCGCTGCAGCGGGCGCTCCGGGACGTGCATACCCTGTCCTGCCACACCGTATTCGACTTGGACATCTCGGCCGAGAATCATGGCCGCCTGCTGCTCGGATTACCGGCAAACTCTCCCGTCTGAACAGCAAGCCTGCAGGAATGCGCTTCGGGTATCGGCCCTGGGCTGGCGCGGACTTTGCGAAGATGTTCCATTTGCAATCGGGGTTGCAGTTCCTGCCCAACCACTTAGGATACTAACCAAATCGACGAGGAGATGGCTCATGCCGAGGCTACGTCAAGTCAGGCGTCAGGATGCAGCTCCCGAGGTGCTTCGCTACTACGATGCACTGTTCGGTGAACGTGATCCGGTAGAGGAACCCGGAACGGCCACTGGTACTCCCGGAAACTGGTGGACCGTGTTCGCCCTGCGACCTTACGTGTTCAAGCATGCGACGTCGCACTTCGGCATGTTCGGCATGTTCGCAAGCGAGTCGGTGAGTGAACTCGCCCCCGCGATTCGTGAACTCGGCATTCTCCGCGCAGCGTTCGCCACCGGCAGTCAGTTCGTCTACTCCCAGCACTGCAAGGCAGGACGGCGAAACGGATTGACGGAGGAGCAAATCGAAGCAATTCCGCATTGGAACGTCGTGGATATCTGGACACCCCTCGAACGGGCCGTCCTCGCCTATACCGACGCGCTCATCTACGATCGCGGTCGGGTCTCCGATGGTGTATTCGATGCCCTGCATACAGAGATGTCGGACGAGGACATCCTCGAACTCACCTACCACATCTGCGGATATAACACCCACGCAATGATGTGCAAGGCCTTGCGACTGGAGTTCGATGACGTACCCGAGCGAATCCGCGAGGTCCCCGTACCCAAAGACGGTGAACTCGGAAGCGACTGGGCCGGCCAGGCCTGGTCAAAGAAATCCTGAGAAGGGGGATAGACCGTGGGAAGCAGTGCCTCGATCCTCGCATTCGCGGGCAGTACCCGGAAGGAGTCAGCGAACAAGAAGGTTCTCGCCATCGGCGTGCAGGCGGCTCGCGATGCCGGTGCGGAGGTGACCACCGTGGATCTCCAGGACTTTCCCCTGCCGATCTACGACGGTGATCTTGAGCAGCAGGAGGGCGTGCCCGCTCAGGCGATGGAGTTGAAGGCGCTGTTCCGCAGTCATCGCGGCCTGCTGATCGCGACGCCGGAGTACAATACGTCGATAAGCGGCGTGCTGAAGAACATGATTGACTGGGTCAGCCGCCCGGTCCCCGACGAACCCTTCCTGGCTCCTTTCAGCGGCAAGGTCGCGGGGCTCCTCTCTGCTTCATTGGGCCCAGTTGGCGGCTTACGTGCCCAGGCGCATCTGCGTCAAATTCTCAGCGGCATTGGCGTCATCGTGATCCCTGAGCATTGGAGCGTTCCTGGATTGAATGACGGTACATTCGACGCTGACGGCAACTTGAACGACGAAACCGGTCAGAAGATGGTCCGCAGAGTAGGCGCCAGCCTCACGGGCTTCCTTCAGCGGCTTGAAGCCTGAGCGCATGGAGTGACGGGGCTGGAGCATCGACGCATGGAACAGCGCAGTCCGAGTCCAGACCAGCGGCCCGTTCAGGCCGACGACTTCACAGACCCGATGCGCAGCATCGGTTACCTGTGCCGCATCAACTTTCGCCTTTTCGCCAGCGAGCTTCAGTCCCGCCTTGCGTCACATGGCGTCAGCAGCGGTCAATGGCGTTCGCTGAGAGTGCTCTGGGAAGAAGACGACATCACCCAACGGGAGCTCAGCGAGCGCGTGGGCGCCAAAGAGGCGACCACGGTGCCCATGATCCGAAGCCTCGAGAAATCCGGCTTCATTGTGCGGCGGGAGGACCATCATGATCGGCGCAAAGTTCGAATCGTCTTGACGCCAAAGGCCAGAGCGCTGCGCAAGAAGCTCATGCCCTACGTCGCTGAAGTGAACCGCCTCGCCACCACCGGCATCGATCCTGAGGAACTCGAGACCACGCGCCGTGTGCTGGCCACCATCTGGCACAATCTGTCTGGCCAGGAAAGGGGTTAGTCAATGCCCAGACTCCAGCTGTACTCGGGGCCCACTCCCAACGGACGCAAAGTCGGCATCATGCTCGCCGAATGCGACGTCGATTTCGATGGTCACTTCATCGATATCATGTCCGGTGATCAGCTGGCTCCGGCGTTTCTGGCGCTGAATCCGAACAACAAACATCCTGTCATCGTCGATCCTGAGGGACCTTCGGGTAATCCGGTTACGGTCTGGGAGTCGGGCGCGATCCTGATGTATCTTGCTGAGAAGTGCGGGCAGCTGCTGCCGACTGATCCGGAGCGAAGGATCGAGGCACTGAAGTGGCTGTTTTTTCAGGTGTCGACGCAAGGGCCAATGGCCGGGCAGTTCGCCCACTTCGCTTTCTATGCCTCCCCTGAACACCAGTACCCTTACGCCATCGAGCGCTATCGCAACGAAATGCGGCGGCAGCTGAAGGTTATGGACGGACAGCTTGCGAACAGGGAGTACTTCGCATGCGAATACTCCATTGCAGACATCGCACTCTATCCCTATGCGGTCACTGCTCTGCACCGCGAAACTGAAGACCTGCCTCACCTGCGCAGTTGGCTCGATCGCATAGGTCAGCGAGAGGCAGTACGCGTGGGCATGTCTCTCATGGAGGACTGTGTCCAAGCGGCCACCATTGCCGGCGGCTTGAAGGGTCTGAACGACGAGCATCGCTCAGTGCTGTTCGGTGAGCGGCAGTATCGTCGCTGACTTGCCACGGATGCACGGCGACCTATTCAGAGAGCGGGACGCCCTGTCGCCTTCCGCAGACGATTGGCCTGTCCCGTATCCAGATACTCGTCGATGCGCTTGATGCGCCCGCCTTCGATCCGAAGCAGGATGCAGGCGGGGATCGTGATCTCTGCGCCGTCTGCAGGAGTGGCTCGCAGGACGTGGCGCTGCAGGATACGCCCGTCGTCGAGTTGCAGGCGTTCGGCCACGTCGTAGCTGAGGTGGTCGACGCTTCCGCACAATCCCGCCAAAGTCTGCAGATTCGCTGCCTTGTCCTGACAGCGGTTGCTGAAGTTGTGCCACACCTCGATGTCCTCTGCGTAGAGGTCCCCAACTGCACTCACATCCTTCGCTGCGATCGCAGCGAACAGTCTTTCCGCGGTCTCGAGCTCAGTCATGCCCTGCTCCAGTTCTGTCAACGTTTACCTGTGGCTGCGAGATGGGCCATCAGGTTCTCGCGCATGCGGATCGTCGCGCGAAGGAAGGCCGCGAGATCCCGCTTCGAGACCCCCTCGGTCGCGATCGCATTGATTTCAGCGGCATAGGGCAGGAGTTTGTCCTCGAGCCTCCTTGCTTTGGGCGTGAGTTGAATGCGGATGCGCCGCCGATCCTCCACGTCACGTTTGCGTCGAATCAAGCCCGCGCGCTGCATGTTGTCGAGCAGGATCACGGTCGAGGACTCGGTCAGGTTGATCTCGTCCGCGAGTTCCCGCTGCGACATGTTTTCGCGTCGCCACAGCGCTCGCAGGACGTACCAAAAGCCATTGGTGATCTTGTGTTTGCCGATGTGCCGCTGCAGCTGGCGATCGAAGGCGCGATGGGTCGCCCGAACCTGATAGCCGTAGCTCTTCAGGGGATCTGGGTCGAAGTCAGTCACAGCGGAGCGTCCTTATTCGGGGCGCGGCAGCTCGAAGGTCTCCCGCACGATGCTGTAATCGAGGTACCCGAGGCGTGCGACCTGAGCCAGAGCCAGGGAGTCGACTCGCCCGTCTCGAATCAGATGGTCCTCGATGTGAATTCCAACCACCGCAGCAAGTACCAGGTGGCTGACACGCCCCTGCGGCTTTGCGGGCAGGCGGATGATATCGAAAACCTCACACTCCATGCAGGCAAGGGCTTCACCGACGCGCGGTGCCCGGACCCATCTCGCAGGAACCGCGGTCAAGCCTGCTGCGTCGAACTCGCTCTCACCGGGAGGTAGCGCCCTCGAAGTCTCGTTCATGGCCCGTGCAAGATGGGCGGAGACCACATTGGCGGTCAGCTCGGGCACCTCCCTCAAGTTACTGAGCGTGTCCTTGAATCGCCCGTCCGGTCCCGCTTCGAGCGCATTCGGCGCGAAGCCGATCAAGGGGGGATCAGCGGAGAGGCCGTTGAAGTAGGAGAACGGGGCCAGATTGGGCCTCCCCTGGGTATCGACGGTTGCGATCCAGCCGATGGGCCTGGGCGCAACGAGGGCGTTGAAAGGATTGTGCGTCAGGGGAGCCGGTTTGGGATCCACGCGTGGATCGTAGAACATGCAGTCAGTCCCGCAGCCAGGGATTCGAAGCCAGGAGGGCGTCGAGGCGTTTCGCGACAGTCGGATCGGGAGGTGCCATGGGTAGACGATGCTCGTTGGACGGGATGATGCCCAGCTGCCGGGCAAGATACTTGATCGGAATCGGATTGGTGTCCCAGAAGACGGCGCGGTTCAGGTCCAGCAGTTCGTAATGGTGTTTGCGTGCCCGCTCGAGATCACCGGCAAGGATCGCTTCGCACAGGGCGGCGATCCGCTTCGGAACCAGGTTGCCGACCGCATTCATCACACCGCACGCACCCAGTGCCAGCATCGGCAGACTGAGCTCCTCCAGGCCAACGAAGATTCGAAAGGAGTCGCCGAAGGTACGCAGGCAATCACTGACCAGGCCGAGCTCGACGGACGCATGCTTCATGCCGCAGAACGTGGGCGTTCGCTTGGCTATGGCCTCGAGTGTGGCTAATTCCAGCGTGACCGCAGCCCGCCCCGGGATGTGATAGATGAGCAGCGGAAGGTCGGTCCTGCGTCCGACTTCAGCGTAGTATTCGACGAGTCCCCGCTGAGGCGGACGAAGATAGTAGGGCGTGACCACCAGAAGGGCATCAGCACCCGCCTTCGTGGCGTGCTCGGTGAGCGCGCAGGTCTCTGCGAAGGACTGGGAACCGGTTGCAGCCACGACAGTTGTCTGCCCAGCGGCCGCCTCGATCGCCACGTCCACCAGCTGATTGCGTTCGGCGATGGTGAGGGTGCTGGGTTCCGCCGACGTACCATTGACGAGCACGCCGTGACCACCCGCCTCGATATGACGGCGCACAAGGCTTGCGTACGTATCGAAGTCGATCCCGTCACCCTTGAACGGCGTGATGAGCGGCGTGATCGAGCCCTGAAGAGGGTGATCAGCGGCGTTCATGACGAGCTCCGGCTGGTGGCAAATCCTGCGTCACTGCCGAGGATCCGACCCGGCTCGCTCAGGTCCTCCTGCCATAGAAGCGATTCCATGAAGATGTTCAGGGGTTGGTCCTGAATCGTCAGTTCGTAGACCGGCTCACCTTCGTTGGAGGCGTGGTTGTGCACAGCCCATCCCGGAGCCGACACCATGAGGTCGCCAGCCCGCCAGTCGTAGCGTCGGCCTTCGACCCTGCTGTATCCACTGCCGTGGAAGTAATAGTTGATCGCCGATGAAACGTGCCGGTGCGGACGATCCGTGATACCCGGTGGGCGAATCGTCATGGTCGCGAAGAAGTTCGGCGTCGTACCATTGAAGCGTTCCGTGCGCGGGTTGTAGAGAAGATACAGGCGCCTGCCGGTGTAATCACTGCCCAGAGCCGCAAGCTGGTCGAGGTGCGCCTTCACAGTTTGCCAGGGCCAGTGCAACGGGGGCGACGGCACTTCGGGCGGGTTGATCAGGGTTTCGTAAGGCATCAGACCGGCACCGTCTTCGCCAATCTCGAGCGTTGGCAAACGTCCGGCGGAGGGCGCTTCCACAGCGCTCCGACCATTGCCTGGCCCGGTTGCCGGAGCGCCCTCCTCAACGAGGTGCACACGCATCATCTCCAGCAACGCCGCATTGGAGTACGTCAGGCGAACCTGAAGGTCCTTGCCTGTATTCCGATGGAAGTACGTCTGCCAGGAGGGATGACTCCAGACGTCATAGCGCTGAAAGGGGATCGTCCGATCTCCGATGTGCGCCGAGCCGCTACCCCGAATGCAGAAACTGACCTGAGTCGAGTTGTGACGGATCGGCACGCTCTCCTCGCCAGGTTTGAGCACATCGAGGCTGACTTGTACACCGGGCGTCAAGCCGCGACCCGGATCGGGTGCTGAGGGGTGCACGAACAGGACCTGCCTGCGGCCGTTAGCAGGCCGAGGCAGCTCCGCAAGACGCGCCACCTCGGAGTCGATCAGCTCCCCCGAGATGATTACTGGCGGCCAGTCCCGAGCGGGTTTTGCCTGTTCCGGGCTGAACGGAGCGATGGTCGCTCCGCTGCGATCAACGACGGTTACCTGGGGTAGGCTCATGGCTTGTGCTCCTCGTCCGCTCCAGGCATGGAGGGCTCAGCGAAAATTGACGGCACCGGCGCCGCGATACCCAGAGAGTTGACCAGGAGCGCGTGCGCTACATAACGCGCCATGAGCATGAGCACCGCTACGGCGTCCCGGTACCCAAGCTCATCGACGACTGCTGACAGCTCCGAGCTCACATCACGCCCCCGGCGCTCGACGGCGATAAGAACGAAGCGCTGAACGATCTTTTCCTGCTCATCAAGTCTGGCGCGATCGGGATCGAGTCGCTCGACCTCGGCGACCCATCTCCTGGGCAGTCCAAGCTTCAGCGCGAGCCGCTCGTGTTGATTGCGCTCGTAGTCCACACGCTCCAGACAGGCCACGGTCAGCACCACAAGTTCGACCAGCCGGATGTCCAGCTCGCCCTTGGATGCCTCGGTGAAATCGATGAACGCAGCCAGCGCCGCCTCCTGATGGGCAGTCGCCGCGAAGAATTCGCCCAGATAGCCGAGACGCTCGTACTTGTCGCGCAGACGTCGTGCTATGGAATCAGGGAGCTCGTCGAACTCGAGGCGGGGAATTTCCGGCTTCAGCATCGACGGTGCGCCTCCTGAGAAAAGCGGCATTGAAATTGACTTGCTTTGAATACGAAGTAATATATCACGAAGTCGGTGATGGTCAATCGACCCGTGGATTCTCGCTTGATTGCTTCCAAAAGAGCACGCTCATGACGCACAACGAACGAGTCTGGCCCGGCGACGATGCGACCAGACTGCCGTACTGGATTTACAGCGACCCGGACATCTACCAGCGCGAGATGAGCCGGATCTTCCGTGGCTCGATCTGGGCGTACGCTGCCATTGAGGCGGAGATTCCAGAACCAGGCGATTTCCGCGTCACACGCATCGGCGACCGTTCAGTGATCGTGATTCGCGATGAGCATGGTGTGATACGCGCATTCGTCAATCGCTGTGCGCACCGGGGAGTCAAGGTGTGCCGGCAGCAGCGAGGGAACACTCGTTTCTTTGTTTGCCCGTATCACCAATGGTCCTACGATGCGCAAGGACGACTGAAAGGCGTCCCGTTCATCAAGGGGGTAAAGCAGCTGGGTGGAATGCCCGATGACTTCCGCCGCGAGGACCACGGGCTCCCCGCCCTTGCGGTAGCGGTACGCAACGGGGTCGTGTTCGTCTCCTTTCATGAATCGCCGCCACCGTTTCCGGAATACCTTGGCGAAACGAACCTACGCTACTTCGACCGCGTCTTTGACGGTCGAAAACTGCGACTGCTCGGCTACTCGAGGCAACTCATTCCGGGCAACTGGAAACTGATGTTCGAGAACATCAAGGATCCCTACCACGCATCCCTGCTTCACGTCTTTCTGGTGACTTTCGGGCTGTTCCGGGCTGATCAGAAGTCCCAGGTCCGTATGGATGCGACGGGGATGCACGCCCTGTTGATTTCCCAGCGCGGCGAGGCCGGCAAGTCGACGGACACAGCGGATATAAGCAATCTGCGAGAAGACTTCACCCTGGAGGATCCGCGCCTGCTTGATCCGGTGCGCGAGTACAGCGACGACGCCACCGTGGTGATGCAGACGATCTGGCCGAATCTCATCGTGCAGCAGCAGTCGAACACCCTTGCCCTCCGGCAGCTGCAGCCTCGCGGCCCTGAAAGCTTCGAACTGCACTGGACGTTCTTCGGCTACGAGGACGACGACGAGACCATGACGCGCCGCCGGCTTCGGCAGGCCAATCTCATGAGCTCTGCAGGCCTGGTCTCAGCAGACGACAGCGAAGTGATCAAACTCGCCCAGGACGGGACCAGGGAGCATCCCGAAGACGCTGGCGTCCTGCTGATGGGCGGAAGGGACACCGAGGATGTTCCCCACATGGTGACCGAGGCTGCCATTAGAGCGTTTTACGTCCGCTATCGAGAGGTCATGGAGCTGTGAGTGCTGCCATCGATGTCGCAACGCAGCATGAACTCGAGCAGCTCCATTCGAGGTACGCCGCGTTGCTCGATGACGGTCCGCTTGCACAGTGGCCGGAGCTCTTCACCGAAGAGTGCCTTTACCTCCTCATACCGCGGGACAACCACGAGCTGGATCTGCCGTTGGCGATCATGCGTTGTGAAAGCCGGGGCATGCTGCGGGACCGGGTGCGTGCCGTCGAGCAGACCGTGATGCACGAACCGCGCTACCTTCGCCATCACATTACCAACGCTACTGCCGTCTGGGCCGATGGCGAGCTCCATGGGGTAGCTCACTACAGCGTCCTGGAGGTGCTGCCAGACGCCCTGCCGCGGGTGCTGAGCTGTGGCCGCTACGTGGATCGCGTCGTGCGCTGCGACGACGGCCGCCTCAGATACGCAGAAAGACGCTGCATCTACGATTCCGTTCTGGTGCCGAACACCATCGTCTACCCGGTTTGACGATCCTCCAGCTCCCGGATCATGGGAGGCAGCCCCCAGTCCTGCACCAGCGCCTTATGCAGCGCACGTTCAGCGGAGATGCCAATGCGCTTGGCGAGTTCTGCCTCGAGCGCTGCGACGATTGCCCGCACCCGGGCGGCCAGGCGCCTGCCATTTCTGCTCATACAGACGATGCGGCCGCGAGCGTCCTCCGGATCATCGACCACCTCAATGATGTCGAGTTCGACCAGCTCCCGAATCGTGTAATGGATGGCCTGGCGACTGACGCCCAAAGCTCGCGCAAGCTCCACGGGGCGTCCATCGCTGTAGATGAGGTTGGTCATGAGCATGGCCTGCTGACGCGACAGCCGCGGGATACCGAAGTGCTCCACGGATTGCTGCAGCGCGATGTCGAACCAGTTGTACGCCTTCATCAGCAGGGCGAGCATCGATGGGGATGGGTGATCAGGCATGGTGGCTCCACGAGGAAGAAAGGCTGGCATCGCGGATACCCGGCCTGGCCCATCTGCCGGCGCCTGCAGATGGGCCGGACCGTTCGGCTTCAGGCTGCGGATCGAGGTGGAACCTTGATGTCCTCGGGCGTGCCCACTTCACGGGCCCAGGCCGCGAACTCGAGCATGATGCCGTCCGGATCCCGGAAGTAGAGTGAACGGACGAACGTCGTGGGCGTGATCTCCGGACTGGCGCCGTTCTCTGAGTCGTCGTGGTTCACGACCTGTGTGACCTCGATACCGGCTTCCGCGAGGCGCTCTCGATACTCATCGATCTTCTCCGGAGGAACATCGAAGGCGATATGGTTCATGGAAGCGTGAGCAGTCGTCAATGAACCCTGACCAACCATATGGGCTGGATGCGTGATCCCGGGCTCGCCGGGGGGAGCATCAGGAAACCAGAAGAATGCCAGCGCATCCCCGTTACCGATATCGAAGAAGAAATGCTGGCCGAGGCCCCGAGGAAGTTCCAGTGTCTTGATCAGGGGCATGCCCAGAACGCCCTCATAAAAATCGACCGTGCGCTTCATGTCGCGGCAGGTGAGCGCTAGATGGTTCACGCCACGGATCTCGAACTTCTCATTCTTGCGTTTGCTCATGTTTTCTCTCCTGTCTCGCAGTAGCAATGAATCACCGGCTCACATCACTTCGAACACGTCGTAAGCGACCCCGCTTGCAGTAAGGTGCCCGACCGCAACCGCAAGAATACCGTTCAACCAGGTATAGCGATCAGCGCTTGTCTCGAAACGTGGGGCGGTGCGGAAGTAAACCTGTTCCTCGCTCAGTTCGCCGGACTCGATGCGTTGGCGTAGATCCCGAGAGTAAGGATGCAGGAGACCCTGATAGGTCACGTGAATCAAGGCTTCGTCATGCATGCAGAAAGTGGCACGAACATCAAGATGGAGAATGCCCTGCGTGTCGACCAGCGCCCAGTCGCCTCCGCCTGGCAGCAACTTACCCTGCAAGCGCTCACCCTCCACTGTGCCACCGGTGATCAGCACAGTCGTCCGGCGCCCGAACGGCGTGATTCCGAAGGCCTGGACGGCAGGGTCAAGAAAGGCTTCATAACGGCAAAGATGCCGCAGACCTGGCGGTGTGGCTGGCATGTCCGCTCCTCACATTACGTAAAAAGTTTTTACTATTGACCAGCGACGCCGTCAAGCGGCAGACTCCTTTGAACACCGATGGTTAGCCCTCTTAGGATTATGGAGACGTCGGACATCGAGCCCTGGGGAGGGTAAAAACATGGTGAAGCTGATGCGCGGCGGAACTGCCGCTGCCATAACGTTGTCGACCAATTCGACAGCACCGGTGCTTGGCGCACAGGAGGGGATGGTGATCGAAGAGATCATCGTCAGCGCGCAGCGTCGTGACGAAAGCCTTCAGAACGTTCCTATATCCATTTCACACTGATGAACCAGGCGTTCGTCACGTTTGGTGTCCCACGCACTTATGGGGCGACGCTGACCTGGAGAATGTGAGCATTCAGCATGTCGCTGGCGGTCCCGTTTTCGCACCACGGAGGGAGTGCGCGTGAGCGAGCTCGAAAGGAAGGCGGAAACCGGGCAACCGGCCGCCGGCGGCAGCGCGGCGGAACGTGAAGGCGGTTACCGCTACTACGTACTTGGCGTGCTGCTGTTCGTCTATTGCATCAACATTCTCGACCGGCAGATCCTCGCCATCCTCATGGAGCCGGTGCGGCTGGAGTTGGGACTGAGCGACACCCAGTTGGGGTTCATGTCCGGCATCGCCTTTGCGCTGTTCTACGCAACGCTCGGCATTCCCATTGCCCGCCTGGCCGATCGCACCTCCCGCACCGGCGTCATCTCCATCTCCATTGCTCTATGGAGCGTGATGACGGCGGTCAGCGGTCTGGCCCAGAACTTCTGGCAGATGCTCGCCGCACGCATTGGCGTCGCGGTCGGCGAAGCGGGCGGGACGCCACCGTCCCACTCACTTCTTGCGGACTATTTCGGCGAGCAGCAACGGGCAACGGCGCTGGGTATCTTCTCCCTTGGCGGCCCGCTGGGCATGATGATCGGACTGTACTTCGGAGGCTGGCTGAACGAGTGGTTCGGCTGGCGCATCACCTTCATCGCCGTCGGTTTGCCCGGCGTGGTCGTCGCGCTCCTGGTTTGGTGGACGGTTCGAGAAAAGCCTCGCGTCGCCCGTCCGCCGTCCGCCGAAGCCCCGCCGGAGTATTCAATCGCGGACGTCTTTCGCTATCTGTGGCAGCAGCGGACATTTCGCTACATGTCTCTCGCCTCCGCCTGCCAAGCCTTCGTCCTGTACGGTGTCGCGCAATGGTATCCAGTGTTCTTCATCCGCATCCATGAGATGTCTACCGGCGAAATCGGCACGTACATGGCCCTTGTGTTCGGCATCGGCGGTGGTCTCGGAACTTTCCTCGGTGGTTATCTTGCTGATCGCATGGCGGTCCGCGACCGACGCTGGTATCTCTGGGTACCGATGCTGGCAACCGCAGGCGCGACGCCGTTCTTCTTCGGGGTGTTCTTTGCTCCAACAGCCGGCCTCGCGTTTCTATACATGATTCTCCCGACACTTCTGGTCAGCGCATTGTTCGGGCCGGTGTTCTCGACAACGCAAGGTCTTGTTCCGCCGGAGATGCGTGCAACTGCAGCGGCAGTGCTGTTGTTCGTAATCAACATCATTGGTCTCGGCCTGGGGCCGCAGGTCGTCGGTCTACTGAGTGACCTCCTGCGTCCACAGTTTGGTGTGGATTCGCTGCGTTACGCGCTCATCTGTGTGTCGATGCTGACAGTGGTAGGAGCAGTGCTCTACTGGATTGCCGCCCGGACGCTTCGTGCAGATCTCGATCGCGTTCCAGGCGCGGCCAATTCCAGCAGATGAACTATGCGCCCCGCGATGCCAGCCATGCAGCAATGATGTCGGCAATCGCGTCCCGTGCGTCTGCGGGTTCGACCAGGTAATGGTCCCCTGACGTGAACCGCAACGTCTTGTCCGCGCTTGCGAGTGCATCGTGAATCGCGTGGGCGTCGCTCGGGAAAACGCCGGTATCGGCGAGACTCTGTACCACCAGAGCGGGAACATCGATCCGCGCCAGGTGAGGCGCGCCACGGCATTGTGACTCCCGCAAACTCCACATGGAAAGCCAGGAACGCAAAGTATTGGTCAGGCCGATGCCACGGGGGGCAAAGTTCGCTTGTTTCGGGTCCCCCGCATAGCACTGACCAATCGGGCGCTCGGACGGGTCCAATTGCGCGTCCATGAGGCGCAGGTCCGCCCAGGTGCGCTGCATGAGAAACGCCCGGTCGCGCATCGCGTGCGTGGCGAGCCGCTCCAGTTCGCTATGAACCCAGTCCGTGATCCGGTGGTTGCGCGCTTCCTGGGCCGCGCGATAGCGGGCAACGAATGCTTCCGAGTACGGTGGGCCGTTGGCAGGTTCGTACATGTTGAGGGATGAATCCACGCTCGTTGGGTCAAATTCGTCTGTGACTGACGGATCCATCCAGGCAGTCAGCACCTCAGGCCGCCCGGGGTGCGCGTTCAACGAAACGTAGAAGTCGCAGGGCAGAAGATCTCCCACCGCGGCGGGGAGATCGAGACCGTAACTCGGCTTCAGATTGGGCTTTGTCGCCTGAGATTGGTAGGCACCCATCAGCGAGCCACCTCCGGAGTTGCCGAGAATGACCACTCGCTCGACACCCGCCTGCTCCCGCAGCCAGCGGACACCCACGCCAATGTCTATCAGAGCATGTTCAAGCAGGAAGAATGCCTCATTGCCCCGAAACCGGGTGTTCCAACCGAGGAATCCATAGCCTCGCCGCGCCATATACTCGCCGAGATAGTGCTCACTGAAGTCGACGTTGTAGTGGGTGGCGATGAACGCTGTCGTCGGCCGCTTGCCCTTGGGAGTATGGTAGAGGCCCTGACACGGATGAAAGCCGGCTCCGTTACGCGGGGCAGTGGGGGAAAGCATGGATACGAAAGCGCGATCGATGTCCTGCACGCGGTCACTCCTGAACGGGGCGGAAAGGAACTGCCCGGCGCCCACCATCGAGGTGGTACCGGGCAATAGCTCAGCGCTGGAAAGCAAACGTCACGCCGTAGGTTCGTGGATAACCGAAGAATTTCTGGTTGAAAAACTGGGCAGTGGGCACGAACCCGTTGACGTAGGTCTTATCTGTGCAGTTCTTGCACCAAAGCTGCACGCGCCAGCGTTCATCGTTACTCCGCCAGCCTGCACTGGCATCGAGGAGCCAGAAGCCTCCCGTTCGGGCCTTGGGGTGGTTGCCTACGCCGTCCGTGAAGAAGCTGCTTTCGTAATCGCCGGCAGCGCGAGCAAAGAAGTTGCCATAGCGTGTTGGGATGGTGTAATCCGCCGACAGATAAAGCTGCCACTCTGGCGCCCTTGAAAGCTCCAGATCTGAATTGTCGGTCTCGATGACAAACAGGTTATCCCCGACTTGCAGCACATCACCGCACTCGGACACAGGATCGACAGCCATTACCGGACCGGTGAGACTTGCGCAGAATGAATCATATCCCGCATCCAAGTAGCCGACGGACGCACGCAGGCGAAGCCTGTCTATCGGCACTGCCAATAACTCCAGCTCGAGCCCCCGGTTCGTCGCTTCGCCGATATTCTGGGTCGCAGTCTCTTGCCCGGTGGGGTTCGCCTCCGAAGGAATGAAGACGTCGAACTGAAGATTTTTGAAGTTGGTGTGAAATGCCGTGGCATTCGCCTGGAGTCGGCCTTCGAGCCATTCACTACGAACGCCGATCTCAAATGAGTTGGCTTTCTCGTCATCGGTGGGTCCGACGGCGAACTGCGAGCTGGCTCGCGGGCCGAACTCGCCAGCCTTGAATCCCTGGGTGAACGAGAAGTAGGCCATCAAGTCATCAGTGAAGCGGTAGTCGAAGCCCGTCTTGAAAGACGTATTCGTGCTGCTGAGGCGTCCAGTGAGCGGTGTCGGCTGGGCTCGCATGAACTCCAGCGAGGGTACCGTGCTGGGATCCTGATCATCCAGATCAGGCATGAACGTACCCGGATTGCGCCGGAAGTTTTTCTTCTCCCGCGTGTGGCGTACACCGAAGGTGAAGTTCAGGTCGTCTGTGACCGCGTAGATCGCCTGACCGAACACCGCCCGGCTGTCGTTGTCCTGCTCCGCATAGTCGCTGGACGGACCGAGCTGAGGAAACGACTGGACTAGCTCGTGTTCCTGCTCGAAGTAGTACAGGCCGAAGACGAGATCGAGATCCCGGCGCCAGTCATCGAACTCCATGAAGTTGGAGTGCAGCCGCAGTTCTTGGCTGAACTGGCTGTGCTCCTGTTCACGGAACGTTGTGAAGAAGGGTACTTCAGTCTGGTCGAAGTCACTGGCGATGAAGTCGTCCGTCGAGACGTACCCGGTGACAGAGGTCAGGGTAAACAGGTCGAAATCCCAGTCGACGATCGCTGTCAGGCCCCATTGATCCGTGTTGTGGAATTCGGGCGCGTCACGGCCCACCCTGAACGGATCGGAGCTCGGAGCTCCAACCTGCAGCAATTGGCCAGGGTCCGGATCGTTGGTTCCACCCGGCGGATCGTTGCGGGCTTTGAGCCACTGACCAATCACGGTAGCGGTGATGTCCGGCGTAGGCGTGAAAACAAGGGTGCCGCGGACCGAGTCCATGTCCTCCCCGTGGAGATCATCCTCAGTCACGATGTTCGTGAAGTGACCGTCGTAGTTCTGCAGGAGAACGGAGACCCGCGCCGACAAGAGGTCTTCCACGATGGGCGCCTGAACAGCGCCGCGGAAATCGAGTCGACCGTAGTTGCCTGCGGTGAGCTCAGCCTTGTAGTCGAGATTTCCATCTGGCCGGATGGTGTGGACATTGATACCACCCGCGAGGGAGTTCTTGCCAAAGGTTGTTCCCTGGGGGCCCCGCAATACTTCGACCGACTCGACATCGAAAAAATCGATCAGCGAAGCAACGGGCCTCGACATGAACACACCGTTTACGGACACTCCGACCCGCATCTCGTTGGTCGACTCGATGTTCTGTTGGCCCATCCCGCGGACGTGAATCGCTGCCGAGTTCGGGAATGTGGTGACTGGCTGGATGCGGACGTTGGGCGAGGCCGGTCCGACGTCGCGGAGATCGAGCGCCGTGATGGCTTCGAGCTGGGCCTCATTGAATGCGGTGACGGACAGCGGCGCATCCTGGACCCGTTCCTGACGGTAGCGCGCTGTCACGACGATCTCCTCGATCGGCTGGGCGCGCGATTCGCGGGACTCCTGAGCGCCTGCAGTGCCATGCACAAATAGAATAGGTAGCAGTGCAAGCGTAAGAGGGCGCGAGCGCCCCGTCGATACGTTCATGATTCGACCTCCCCGGTCAGCGTTCTCTGTTTCTTCAGCTGATGCTAACGATGGTGCGAATGCTTAGCAAGCAAAGTATATTAATAGTTCGACGCCCTGAATCAACACAATTACTTACCAAGCTGATCATCCGTAATCAAAGTAAATGTAGCCATTACCCGTTCCGCACGATCAGGCATCGATAAGGGGAGCCTCTTGAGAATTCTGGATGTGAGAGACGTCACTGTCGGCCTGCAAGGCGACGTGACCAATGCGGTGGTCAGCTTCCGGCATCACACAGTGTCCATAGTGGCGCTGGTCAGCGATCAGATACGCAAGGGTCAGCAGGTCATCGGGTTCGGATTCAACTCGATCGGACGCTTTGCCCAGAGCGGTATCATTCGGGAGCGGCTCAAGCCGCGGGTGCTAAGTGTCGATCCAGCTGATCTGCTTTTTCCGGACGGATCCGCGTTCGATCCAGAAGCCCTGCTGCGGGTCGCGATGCGAGACGAGAAGCCCGGCGGACACGGCGACCGCGCCGGCGCCGTAGCTGCCCTGGAGTTGGCGATCTGGGACCTGAACGCGAAGCTGGCAGATGAGCCGGCCTACATCACGATCGGGCGCCACTTCGGATATCAGCAGCCGACCGGGACGGCGGCCGTCTATGCGGCGGGTGGCTACTACCATGGAGATTCCGGTACGGCTGGCCTCAGGGAGGAGCTGGCGGCCTACGTCGACATGGGTTTCGATGCGTTCAAGATCAAAGTCGGTGGCGCCCCGCTAGAGCACGATCTCGAGCGCATCAACGCTGCGCTGGAAATGGCAGGCGACCCCTCGCGACTGGCAGTGGATGCAAATGGACGATTCGGGGCCTCCGAGGCCGCTACATTCGGTCAGGCCATCGCCGGGCTCGGTCTGCGCTGGTTCGAGGAGCCCGGCGATCCGCTTGATTTCGAACTGCTGCGAGGGGTCGCTTCGGCCTATCCCGGCGCCCTCGCGACCGGCGAAAACCTGTTCAGCTGCGTCGACGCCCGTAATCTGGTCCGCTACGGCGGCATGCGGCCTGGAGCAGACATTTTTCAGATGGATCCCGGTCTCAGCTATGGAATCGGCGAATACGCCCGCATGCTCGACGTTCTGGAAACGTACGGCCATGACCGCAGCCAGTGCTTCCCTCATGGCGGGCATCTCATCAATCTGCATGTGGCCGTCGGGCTTGGACTCGGCGGCTGCGAGGCTTATCCAGGCGTATTCGGCCCCGTAGGCGGCTATTCCAGACAGTGTGAAATTCGAGATGGGCGGGTAAAGGCGCCGGACGCGCCGGGTTTCGGTCTGGAAACCAAGCAGGATCTGCGCCCCATGCTGCAGCAACTGGGAGAGGGATCATGAAGATCGCGGTCATCGGCTGCGGTGCCATGGGTTCCATCTACGCTGGCTTGCTGGCGGCCAGAGGCCATGACGTTCTCGCCATTGATCGTGACGCAGCCCACGTCGCAGCCATCAATACCAAGGGTCTGCGCCTTGCCGGCGCCAGCGGTGAGCGAACCGCGAAACTCACCGCCCGCGAACAGTGCCCGCACCAACCGATGGACCTGGTGATCATTTCGGTCAAGGCCCGCCACGTCCGGCAGGCTGCCGAAGACAGCCGGGGTCTGCTGGGACCCGAGACGCACGTCGTCACGATTCAGAACGGGCTCGGTTCGGCCGCGCAAGTTGCCGAGGTCCTCGGCGAAGACCGGCTCATCGTCGGGGTCGCGCAAGGGTTCGGAGCCTCAAGACCAGAGGCGGGACATGCGCATCACAACGCCATGAAGGTGATCCGGATGGGCGCCCATTCGCGCTGTCCACGCGCTGCCCTGGAAGCCGTCTGCCGATGCTTTACCGAGGCGGGGCTGGAGACCGAAGCAGTTGACGACGTCCTGACGGTGCAGTGGGAAAAACTGATCTGCAACGTGGCTTACAGCGCACCGTGTGCCGTCACCGGCATGACCGTAGGTGAAGTGATGCAGGATGACTACATGGGTGCAGTCAGTCGCATGGCCGCCATGGAAGCGTGGCGAGTTGCCCGGGCGCTGAATGTCGCCATCGGCGTGGACGATCCGGTGACCCTGGTTCGTGATTTTGCCTCCCGCATGCCCGACGCCAAACCCTCGGTCCTGCTGGACGTGGAGGCTGGCAAGCCGAGCGAAGTGGATGTCATCAATGGAGCGATTCCTCGGGAGGCACGGAAAGTAGCACTCGAAGCCCCGGTCAACGCGACGCTGACGGCGCTGGTGCTGACACTCGAGCGACGCGGCAGGGTTGGCTCGAGGCTTCCGAACGAGCCCAACTCGACGTCGGCACCCGACACGAAGGAGTGACCCGGGACACATCACGGTCCGGGTCTGCTCGCGTATGCTGGCGGCCACAGCCTGCAGCGTGGGGAACCCTGTATGGATCGCGTGGTGCCCTTCTCCGGGGTCTACATCGACAGCACCGGCAGCTTCCTGCCGGGCCCGCCGATCGACAACGCAGCGATGGATCGTTTCGTCGCACCGCTGAACCGGATGTCCAGTCGCATCAAGCGACGCATCCTGGCAGAGAACGGGATCGCGACCCGCCACTACGCCATCGACGAACAGGGCACGACCCGCTTCAGCGTGACGGCCATGGCCGCCGCCGCCGTGCGGGACTGTGCAGCGAAGGTCCGGGATGAGCCCGTGGGCCTTCTGGCCAGCGCCACGTCCGGAGCTGATCTGCTGCTGCCCGGTCTCGCGAATCAGGTTCAGGCAGAACTCGGCTGGGCTCCGCTCACCACGGCGAGCCATCACGGGGTGTGCGCCTCCGGCATGCAGGCGCTGGCGGATGCGGCCCGCGCGGTGGATCGGGGTGAGCACGCAGCGGCGATGGTGGTCGCGAGCGAGTCCCCGTCGCGACTGTTCAAGTGCACGCGCTTCGCGCCCGGCGATTACGACCTCGACTTCGATGCCCACTTTCTGCGCTGGATGCTTTCGGACGCCGCGGGCGCCTGGCGAGTTTCGGATCGGCCGCCATCCGACCGGGTCAGCCTGAAGCTGCACTTCGTGCACAGCCGCAGCCACGCCGGCGACTATCCACTGTGCATGCAGATGGGTCTGCCCCATGGCGGCGGCAGCGGCTGGCTGGATCACCCCAACGCAGCGGCGGCGGAACGCGCCGGGGCGCTGCTGCTGCGCCAGGACATCCGCCTGCTGCCGCATCTGTTCGACGTCGGCATTCACGCTTATGCGGACCTGGTCCGCGCCGGTGCCGTGGATCCGGCGGGCATCGATCACTTCCTCTGCCACTACTCCTCGGCACGCTTCCGCGGCGTGGTTCGCGAGTGCCTCGAACGTGCGGAGCTGGCGATTCCGGAGCAGCGCTGGTTCACCAATCTGGGTCGCCGCGGCAACACCGGCGCGGCGTCCATCTTCGTGATGCTCGACGACTTTCTCACTGAACGCGCCGTCCGACCGGGCGAGAAAATCCTGCTGTTCGTACCCGAGTCGGGGCGCTTCACAGTGTCCTTCGCGCTGCTCGAGGTGGTGGCGCCGGGCGCCGAACGCGGCGAGTCCGTTGTCGTGCAGCGGGTGGCGGAGCCGGCGCTGGACCTGGATGCCCCACCGCCACCCCATGATCCCGCCGCCATCGACGCCGCCAGCAAACCGGAGCTGGCTGCGCTGCTGCTGGAACTCGCAGGCGTCTGGAGCGACTTCCGCTCCCGGGCCTGGCGCTCCGGTCCGGTGCGACGCATCGTCGCCGGCCGCTTCCGGCAGCAGGACTACCTGCGCTGGATGGAGGACTGGATTCCTCAGGTCCGGGAAGGAACGCGCTGGATGCGCACTGCGATGACGAATCTCACCGAGCGCTACGCTGCCTTGGCGGCTCTCATCGAGGACCACGCCGACGACGAGCAGGACGACTATCAGATCCTGTTCGCGGATTACCGCCGCGCCGGAGGTCACATCGACGATCTCGAGACCCTGCGTCGCAACCCGGGGGGTGAAGCCCTGAACGCCTTCCTGCATGCCCGCGCCGAACAGCCGGACGCCGTCGGCCTGCTCGGCGCGATCTACATCATCGAGGGTTCCGGGCAGCGCCTGATTCCCGCGCTGTTGCCATTGATTCGGCGCCAGCTCGCCGAGCTCGGGCCGGTGTTCCGCTTCCTTCACTATCACGGCGAGAACGACATGGCGCACCTGGCGCGCTGGCTGCGCGCCGTCGAGCTGGTCCTCGACAACGCTGAGGATAAGCAGATGGTGATGGATGACATCATTCGCACGGGACGGCGAACGGCCGAGCTGTATCTCATGCAGCTCGAGGACGCCGCATGAAGCACGCACCCGACTTCGAGACCCTGGCCCACGACACGGACGACCCGAATCCGTGGCTGGCGCTGTACCTCGATCGCAGCACACCGCTCGGTGATCAGGTCAAGCAGGCCTGGCTTGCGGACTCGAGCTCGCCGTCGCGGCAGTACCTGCTGCCCGTGGTCCGGCCGCTGGCGCGACTGACCATCGTCCTGTTTCAGCTGCTGAAAATCGTCCTGCCTCGCAACCTGCGTGCCTCCGGCCCGCTGCACGGGCTGCTGGTCTGGGGCCTGACCCGCTTCGTCCGCCCGGAGGCCAACTGGCTCATCCTGCGGCACTTCCACATCGGTAGTGACATCCTCGCCTTCATCGCCCGCAACGCCCCGGAGGGCATCGACGTCCCGACGGATCCACTGCGGCCGCAGACCATCGCGGATCTGCGCGACCACGTTTTCGTCCGGCACGACCTGAACCTGTTCAACTTCGTGATCGCGCTGAACAAGCAGCTCAAGGTCCATGATCTACGCATGGAGCCACCCCAGCAGGTGGACTTCAGTGATTTCGCGGAGCCCCCCGTGCGCCTCGAGGACATGCCCAATCGCTGGAGCAACGTGCTCGATCTTCAAACCGCCATCGAGCTGTTCACGCCCGCCTATCAGCTGTTCCTGTCCGACGACGACTTCTGGCGTGCCACCAACTCGCTGCAGCTCGACGAGACCATTGCCAGCTACTGTGCTGACATCATGCAGGGCCACCAGCATCTCGCACTGGTGAACAACCGCCATCCTCTGGTGCCGCTGACCACCCTGCGCGCAGGTTTCCGGCTGGTGCTGCACGGCCTGGCTTCGGAAACGCTGCATGCGCTGTTGCGCCGCTACCAGCAGCAGAGCGAGCTCGCCGGGGACCGTACTGCTGCTCCGTAACAGCTGCGCGATCAGACCGGCGGTTCGATGGGCCGGTCGTGGGACAGAGAGGGAACCCTGCCGCGGGCGAGGTCGACCTGCTCGAAATCAAGGTCGGCGAGCACCAGGCCGGGCGCGTCGCCCCCGTCGGCCAGCACTTCGCCCCAGGGTGCGACCACCAGTGAGTGACCGAAGGTCTTGCGGCCGTCCTCATGGTCGCCGCACTGGGCCGCAGCCAGCACGAAACAACCCGTCTCGATGGCGCGGGCGCGCAGCAGCGTGTGCCAGTGGGCAGCGCCAGTCTGCCGGGTGAACGCAGACGGCACCGAAAGCATGCGGGCACCCGCTTGCGCGAGCATGCGGTAGAGATGGCCGAAGCGCAGGTCGTAGCAGATGGTCATGCCGTAACCGCCCCAGGGCGTTACAGCCAGGACGGCGCGCTCACCGGGCCGGAAGCCGCTGCTTTCGCGATAGCTCTCGCCGCCTTCGAGATCCACGTCGAACATGTGGATCTTGTCGTAGCGCGCCCTGATTTCTCCGTCAGCGTCGATGAGGAGACCACGGTTGGCGAAACGGTCATCGTCCTCGATGCGCACGACCATCGACCCCACGTGCAGCCAGATGTGGAGCTCCGAGGCCAGGGCACGCCAGGCGGTCAGGGCAGGGTCCTCCGACTCGGCGCAGACAAGTTCACGAGCCAGGCTGCGCCGGCGCTGCATCAGGTTGGCCACTTCCGGTAAACAGACGAGTTCCGCGCCGGCCGCGGCCGCAGCACGAATGGGAGCTGCGGTCAGTTCGATGTTGCGCTCGATGCTGGGTGCCGCTGTGAACTGGACCAGGCCGATCTTGAGGCGCGCGTTCATGCGACTGACTCCAAAACTGCTTGGGGCGTTCTGATCAGTGTCTGGAGTCGGCGGGCGGTTCGAGCTGCGCGTCTTCCGCCAGCAGCTTGGGACTGGGGCTGTAGTAACGACGCAACCAGCTGCACAAGCCCTCGAGCCCGGGAAACAGCGTGCGTTCGTTGATGTTCGCGAGATCCACCTTGTCGCGCACTTCCCACTTCAGGCGCGCCGGAATGATGATCTTGCGGCCTGACCCGGGGTGCTGCGCAAGCCAATCATCGATGGCAATCTGGTTGTCCGACACCACTGAGAAGAACGCGTACTGCTGGTAGATTCGGGGATCGATGGAGGGCGGCTCGAAGAACACCGTGAACGGTTCCGGGGCGAATGCGGCCATCTCCTCGAAGGAACGGATCTCCCGCGCCAGCATCTCGCCGGTGAAGATGCTTGCGCCTTCCCGATCCAGGGCTGCGCGCAGCGGTTGCGGTAACTGTTGATGAACGTGGGTGTAGTCCACCACCCAGACCACGCCGTCACGATCGAAACGAGTGACATTCGCGGTCGCAAAATGAAGCGCCACATAGGGCGAGTTGGTCCAATCGAGCAGGCGCGTCGGCAGGCCATAGTGCTGGGCCACGGATACCCAGTTCCACAGCGAATCCTGCTCCACGACGCTGCCGTGAGCGTACTTGCGGAAGTTGCGGACGAGGTGGCGTTCGAGTTCCGCGTAGCGGCCACCGAGACGCATCAGCGTGGTCGCCAGCGGATAGCCCGCGTCGGACAGGCCGCGAAACGCATGATGAGACCGGAAGCGACCGATCTTCTCGTTCCAGGAATCCGCGAACAGTTCCTCCTGAAGGTGATTCCAAGACTCGATCACAACGGTGTCGATGGCGCTCATGGAGATGAGGGCCTCCGGCAGACTGGGCCATGGCGACCATGTTCGCACGCGCGCCGGGCCGGAGCGAGGTCACGACGATGACGTGGGCACCAGGAGCACCAGGCGGCGCGCATGACGACAGACAGCCGCGGCGGTGCTGCCGAGCAGCAGGTCCTCGATCGGGTTACGGCCCCGCTTGCCGACGATGATCAGGTCCGCCTCGCGCTCGGCGGCCACCCGCTCGATCTCCTCCGATGGTCGGCCCTCGCCGAGCAGAACGGTATCGAAACCCGGATCCGGCGCCTGCTGCTCGAGATGCTGGATGTGAGCCGTGATCAGCTCGCGCTCCGCCTCGAGCTCAGGCCGTTCATTCCACTGTCCTACGGAGACGACTACGCCACGCCGACAGTCCTTCAGCAGAGACATGAATGCGGCCTCTGCCGCAGCTACGGCCGTGGACCCGTCCGTTGCCAGTAGCGGCCGGCAGACGCCCGCTGTGGGCAGAATCACGGACTGATCGATGGGCGCGAGCAGAACCGGAAACGTCGCATGGCGGATCAGATCCAGCGCGGTGCTGCCGAGAAACAGATCGCGCAGGGTGCTGTGACCGTGGCTGCCCGCAAGGATGGCTGAGGCCTGACTGTCCCGGGCCACACGCAGCAGTTCGGTCACGATCGGGCCGATGGTGACTTCCGTTTCCACTTCGAAACCGTCTTTCCGCAGCGAGCCAGCCAAGGTGTCGAGCCGTTGCTGGTAGTGGTCACGGTGGGAGACGTCCGGCACGCGCCCGTAGACCGAAGCCACGACGTGGACCAGGGTCAGGCGGCGGCACCCGAGGGCCCGCAGTCGCGGCAGCTGCCCGTGAAGCCGTTCGCCCGTCGGCGAGAAGTCCACCGCGACGAGCACCTGGTCGAAGATCCTGGTCTGTCCACTCGTCATGCCGAATCCTCCGCCGCTTCGGGAAACCAGTGCCGCGTGCGATTGGCGATGCGCACCAGCGCCAGCATCAGTGGGACCTCCACCAGGACACCCACAACCGTGGCGAGTGCTGCGCCCGACTGCAGCCCGAACATGGCAATGGCCGCCGCCACCGCCAATTCGAAAAAGTTGCTGGCACCGATCATCGCGCCGGGTGCGGCCACGGCATGTCTTACCTTCCAGGCGCAGGCCCAGCGGTAGGCGATGAAGAAGATCAGGAAGGTCTGGATCACCAGCGGCACCGCGATCAGCAGGATATGCAGCGGGTTCTCGAGGATCGTCTCACCCTGAAAAGCGAACAGCAGGACCAGGGTGACCAGCAGGCCGATGGGCGTGACCGGCGCCAGGCGCTTGAGAAACACCGTGTCGAACCACTCGATGCCACGACGCCTGATCAGCAGGATCCGAGTCAGATACCCGGCAGCGAAAGGAATGACGATGTAGAGCACGACGGAGAGCGCCACCGTGTCCCAGGGTACGACGATGTTCGACACGCCCAGCAGCAGGACCACGATAGGCGCGAAAGCGAACAGCATGATGATGTCGTTCACCGCGACCTGCACCAGGGTATAGGCGGCATCGCCGCGAGTCAGATAGCTCCAGACGAACACCATGGCGGTGCAGGGCGCCGCGCCCAGCAGGATCGCGCCGGCCAGATACTGCCGACCGAGTTCGGCCGGAATGAACGGCGCGAACACCACCATGAGAAAGAACCAGGCGATCACGAACATGGAGAAGGGCTTGATCAGCCAGTTGACCATGGTGGTGATGGCGAGCCCCTTGGGCTCGCGACGCACCTCGAGAATGGCGCTGAAGTCGATCTGCACCATCATCGGGTAGATCATCGCCCAGATCAGAATCGCAACCGGAACCGATACCGAGGCGTACTCGAAACGTGCCAGGGTTTCCGGCACGACGGGCAGAAGCTGACCGAGCGCCACGCCGGCGATGATGCACAGCGCCACCCAGACCGTGAGGTAGCGCTCGAACAACCCCATGCCTTCTCTGGTGGACACTTCGACGCTGCTTGCCTGGTTTCCGGTATTCATGACGCCTTCTTCATGACGAATCGATCTTCGCGAGTGGGTATTCGTGCGCGCATTTCAGCAACAGTCCTTCAAGGCAGCGGTCGATCCGAGTCTGCTTGTGCACCGAGGCGCTTCGACAGCGCCACCACTTCCGCGCACAGCTCAGGTTCGCCCCCGCAGCACTCCTCTGTGAGATAGGCCAGCAGTTCGAGCATGCCCGGAAGATGAGCCCGGTAACGCTGGTAGCGCCCTTCCTGGACCACGGTCAGCAGACCCGCACGGGTGAGATTCTTCAGGTGGAAGGACAGGTTGGTGGGCGCGAGGTCGAGCGCGGTCGCGATGTCTCCTGCCACCATGCCCGACGGACCCTGCCGGATCAGCAGCCTATAGATGTCCAATCGCACAGCGGATGCGAGCGCTTCGAATCCCGCAATGGCAGCTTCCTGATTCACGCTTTAACCCTACAAGTATTATTGAATTAATACAACACGCCTGCCCGACCCTCTCCTTGCGCTGCGCCAATGCATCCGCAGTGCAGTCACGCCGCCTGGCGGTCGCTCGCAATGGCTTGCAGACGTCGCCGGCGCAGCCGGGGCATGAACGGCAGCAGGAAAGACAGCAGCGCCAGCGCAAGCATCGTCACCGTTACCGGGCGGGTGAAGAACACTTCCCAGCCGTCCATCATGATCGCTCGCCGGAAGTTCGTTTCCGCGATGGCACCGAGGACGAGCCCAAGAATCACCGGGGCGAGCGGAAAGCCATGGCGGCGCATGACCCAGCCGAAAATCCCGAAAGCCACGCAGCAGAAGACATCGAACATGGCGTTGCGGACGGCGAACGCGCCGATCAGCGCCATCGTGGTGATCAACACGTACAGCACTTCCTTCGGGATGTGCGCCACCTTCACCCAAAGCCGCCCTCCCGCAAGCCCCACGAACAGCAGCACGAATTGGGCAATGAGCATGGCGCCGAAGATGGCGTAAATCATCTCCGGGTTGCGAACGAAGAGCTGTGGTCCCGGCGTCAGGTCGTGGATCATCATGGCGCCGATCAGCACGGCGGTCGTTGCGCTCCCCGGGATGCCCAACGCCAGCAGGGGCACCATGGCACCCCCGACGGATCCGGAGTCCGCGGCCTCAGACGCGGTGACGCCCTCAGGACTGCCGTACCCGAACGCCTCCTTGTTGCGGCTGAAGCGCTTCGCCAGACCGTAGCTGATGAATGACCCGATGGTGGCGCCTGCACCGGGAAACACACCCACCAGGGTCCCGATGGCAGAGGATCTGAGGGTCACCCACTTCAGCTTCCAGTAGTGACTGAAACGAGGCCAGGGGTCATGGATGCTCCCGGAGCCCTCAATCCTGACGTCACCCTGCTCGATCCCGCGAAACACCTCGCTGAGCGCGAACAGGCCGATCAGCGCCGGGATCAGCATGAATCCGTCCGACAGCTCCAGCACGTCGAAGGTGAACCGCTCCGTACCGGACATGGCATCCGTTCCGACTGTGGCCAGCACCAGTCCGACCAACATGGCGATGAATGCCTTGATCCAGTTGTCACCGGCCAGCGTCGCGATGGTGGCCATGCCGAACAGGGCAAACGCAAAGTATTCGGAGGGATGGAAACGAACCGCCGCCGCAGCCAGCGGCACCGAGAAGCCGATCAGGATCAGGGTTCCGAACATGCCGCCGAAGGACGATGCAACGATGGACGTGCCGAGTGCCAGAGACGGCTGGCCCTTCTTCGTCAGGGCATAGCCATCGATGGCCGTGACCACCGCGGACGGCGTACCGGGCGCATTCACCATGATGCCGGTGATGGAACCGCCGTAGCTCGACCCGATGTAGATGCCCACCAGCAGGATCAAGGCCAGCGTCGGCGACATGCTGTAGGTGAACGGCACCATCAGGGCCACGCCCATAGACGGCGAGAGGCCCGGCATGGCGCCGATGAGAATTCCGAGCACGATACCGCTGACAATGGTCAGCAGGGGCAGCAACGCGAGCACGGTGCCAAGCCCGCCGAACAGCGACTCAAGCATGGCGGGGCTTCCTGTAGCGCAGCATCACCACCACATTCCGCGTGGCAGATCGACCAGCAGGAGGCGCTGGAAGATCAGCTCCGAGAACAGCAGCCAGCTGACGGTAACCGCGGCGATCACCGGCATGCGGCGGTAGCCCAGGTACACGATCAGCGTCGGCATGTAGATCAGCGTGGCAGGCAGATAGCCGAGCACCGGCAGCAGCAGCAGATAGCCGATGAACAGGCCCATGCTGACCAGCAAACGCAGCGTCTGCTGCGTCTCCGGCTCCGGCGGCGGGGCCCGCAGGCAGTACCCGATCTGCAGCACGATCAGCGGCAGCAGGAGCAGCATCCACAGCCGCGGGATGCCGGCGGCGCCCACTGGATCGATGGGATTCGCGGCCGGCAGGTGAATACTCATCAGCAGGGCGATTACCGTGGCAAACCCGAGCGCGCCGAGCAGCAGGAGCTGACCCGTCCATTGCCGATGACGGGTCCGTGGCAGCATGAATGCGAGCCCGCCCAGCATCAGAGCGGAGCCACCGACCGCACCGTAGAGGCCCAGCCCACGGCCCAGCGCCGCGAGGGTGCCATGGGATTCCTGGGCATCAGGCAGCAGTCCGAGCTGGCCGAGATAGGTTCGAAACTCACTGCGATCCCGCTCCACGATGCGAGTGAAGGCTTCCGCATCGCGGTAACGCAGATTCACCGCCTCGCCTGCCCACGCTTCCTGCCAGCGCGGATCGTCCAGCACTTTACGTATCACTGCGGTATACCAGTCCCGGATCGGCTCCGGCACCTCCTTGCGGAAGGCGAAGCCACGCCAGATCAGTTCGTCCTCGAGACCGTCGAATCCGAGCTCGACGAACGTCGGGGCGTCGGGAAACTCAGGCAGACGCTGCTCTGCCGCCACCGCCACGATCCGCAACCGGTCAGAGGTCTGCGCATCCCGAGGATTGCCCAGATACACCGTACCGAGGTTTCCGAGCAGGGCCGCCACCGCTTCGCCGCCGCTGGCGTAGGGGATCCAGCGCATGTCGATGCCGACCGTTTCCGCCATCCTGACACCCGACACGTGCTTCACGCCGCCGATATCCACACCCAGCCAGAGCTGGTCGCCCGGCGTCCTTCTCAGCGCATCCCAATCCGCCGGACCCTCCGCCGCGTTGGTGATGAGGACGTGGGCGTTGTCCATGACGTAGGCGTGCCAGTGGAGGCGGTCGATGAGATCTTCGCGGCCCGTGGCCACCATCTTGGAGATGTTCGAGCGGGTCACGGCGAGGAAGCGATGACCATCGGCCGGCTCCCGCAGCGCCTCTTCGAACGCGACGATACCGCCGCCTCCGGGCCGGTTGATCACCGCAAACGGATGCTCAGCGTGTTCCTGTGCGAGGCGCGCGAAGCGACGGGCGGTGACGTCGATGAGCCCGCCAGGACTGGTGTAGACAACGAGGCGGATCGGCTGGCTCGGGAAACCCGGCACCACCGGCAGGCCATTCTTGTCGACCACCCCGTGGCCCACTGCAGCGGGTGTCGCCGCTGCGAGCAGGGCGATCAGGGACAGCAACATGGCGAGGCGTGAAGACATGAACTCCGTACAGGCCGCGCCGCGAGGGCGTCGTGGGTCAACCTGTCACCATAACCCCAGAATATGACAATCGGGTGTCGGAGCCCGTTGGCCGCAGCCGGAGACCGGCTTGCGCTGCCACAGTCATCGGCCGGACACTGCGCGACTGCGCGGACGCTGCAACCGGCGCCGCCCGTTCCAACCACCACAGGAGAAACGCAATGATCGGTTACGTCACCATCGGCACCAAAGACATGGCAAAGGCCTGCGCGTTCTACGACGCGCTGTTCGCCGAGCTCGGCGGCAAGCAGCTGTTCGGCATGGACCGCATCAAATTCTACGGCACCGGTCCCGGCGCCCCCATGCTTGCGGTCTGCATTCCCTATGACGAAAAGGAGCAGCACCCGGGCAACGGCGTCATGATCGCGATTCCCGCCAAGGGCATCGAGCAAATCACGAAGCTCTACAACAAGGCCATCGAGCTCGGCGCTACCGACGAAGGCGAGCCCGGCGAGCGGATTCCTGGCGTGTTTACGGGCGCCTACGTCCGCGACCTCGACGGGAACAAGCTGTGCTTCTTCGAAATGAAGACGGGCTGATCAATCCCCCGCCGCCGGCAGCACCGCCTCCACTTCGATCCGGCGGCCCCGGTCGGGCGCGTAGCTGAAGCGTCCGACCACCTCGACGACCTGTCCGACATGGCCCTCCAAGCGCTCCGGGGGTCGCAGCTCGACGCGATTCAGCCCGGCATCCTCGATCCAGACGTGGTGGGGGTCTTCGAACTCGCGCAGGACTCCGGTGGTCCGGATCCGGCGCCCTTCGAAGCTGTCCTGCTGCGCCAGCAGCACGTCGAGCGGCACCGGGATGGCGTCCTCGGCACAGCCGAGCAGCGCTGGCACCAGGGCCAGGGCCAGGGCCAGGGTCAGGACAGGCGCCCTTTGGAACCACGCTGTGAGCATCTCTCACTCCTTCATGGGACGACGACCCGTGCGCAAGCCATCAAGGTAGCGGGCAGGCCTCGTCACGCAGGACAGGCATTGCAGCACACTATGCCACCGCCAGGCAGCGCGACACCGTAGTCGGTCCCGAATCGGGCGTCGGGTCATCCGTGCTGACGACGTGGGCACCGCTGGCGAACGCCGCATCGCGTCGCTTCCGGATCGTGGAGCGGCGCATGGGCGTAGGCCAGAGTCGCGATGACCTCGCCGAACACAGCGAGGAGCAGGTCGTCCAACGCGCGGCCCATGGCCTGTTTGTAGCTGTTGTGGGTACCTGTGACCTGGATGTCGTTCAACGCCAGCGCAGCCGAACACTCCAGCCAGCAGCAGCCCCAGCAGCAAACCGCTGTATGGCATCGGACATGCCTTGCTGCCGCTGCGTCGACTCATGCCGTGATCTGGCCCTTGGGCCGCGAACCCTCCTGCGCCCTCATGCGTCGAGCGCCGCCAGCATGCGCTTGAGCGCGAAGTGTCAGTAACTGCCGAGTACCAGTGCCGTCACCGCCTCCCAAAGCACAGCGTCCTCCGCGCTCAGGGCAATCCAGCCGTTGTGACCGGTGTAGGCGGGCACCCGATAGCGCTCATCGAAGGTCATCATGGCCTGAGCTTCCTTGCCGACCCAGCCATGCACTTCGAGCCGTCGCTCGTAGCGGGAGACGGTACAGAAAGTCTTCTTGCCGGCCTGCCAGGCCGGATTGCCGAACTGCCGCGCCTCGCGGACCTCGGGCAATTCGAGACAAAAGGGACGCAGCCGCTCGATCAGTGCCGCGGCCAGCGGGTCGATCTGCTCCGGATGCAGATCATCGGTGGGTGGCTCGATGGGGCCGGATGACTCTATCCGGGAACGCAGAGCGGCGGGAGCCACTTCCTCGTAGGCCGTTCGCAGCAGGCCCACGACCCGATCCCAGCCTAGCCTCTGAGCGAGCTCCACCCCCAGCCAGCCGCGCGGACCGACATAGGGCGGCACTTAGAAGTCCTGGGTTCCCGCTCCGTGTAATGCTCCTGGCCACCGGCGGGCAGCTTCAGCCACACCGCCTCGTGACCGTCGCCGTGATGGTTGATGGCCAGCGTCGCAAAGGTCTTGCCGTTCACCCGGTACTCCGGCATCCGGTGAGCCGGCGCCTCCTCCACTTCGGGCAGACCGAGGCAGATCTCGCGCAGCACGTCGATCAAGGTTCTGCTCATGGCCGTCCTCCCAGAAACACCACGAGACCTGCTTCAGGGGAGATTGACTTCAGCTCAGCTGCCCACCTTGCCACCGCCGCGCTTGCGAATCGCGACGGTGGCCGAGCGCGGGATGCTGTCACCACCATCAGGCCAGTGACTGCTGTGCTCGCCGGCAGCAAACTGTTCTGCCGAAGTCACGCCGCCTCCGGGATGCTGGACATTAATGAAAAGAGTGCTCTGATCCGGCGTCGATACACAACCGGTGATTTCCTGGCCAACGGGGCCCGTAAGAAAACGGCGTAGTTCACCGCTATCCGGGTCAGCAGCCAGCATCGCGTTATTGCCCAGCGATGTGTACGGATCTCGATTGACCGACGATTCCGGCATGTCGGTCTGGATCCACAATCGACGG
>REEU01000247.1 GCA_007694905.1 Gammaproteobacteria bacterium
CGGGCGGCTTCCTGGCAATTGCATACGAGCACATCGCGCGGAAGCTGGGCCGGTCCCCCCTGAGCACCGATCTCGAGACCTTGAAGCACGACACGTTCTTCGGCCGCGAGAAGGAGAACCTCGTCATCCCGATCGCGCTGGCCAACCTTGTCCTTCACGGGATCGATCAGCCCAATCTCTGGCATGGCAACTCCCTCACGCGCAGGGCAACCTATGGCGCGCTATTCGACAAGGCGCCGAAGCAGTTTGACGTCATCCTGACCAACCCGCCGTTCGGCGGAAAGGAAGGCAAGGACGCGCAGAAGAACTTCGCCTTCGAGACCAGCTCGACGCAGGTGCTGTTCGTCCAGGACATCCTTGCCGAGCTTGCCCCGAAGGGCACCTGTGCCATCGTTCTCGACGAAGGCATGCTCTTCCGGACCAACGAAAGCTCCTTCGTTGAGACGAAGCGCAAGCTGGTCGACGAATGTGACCTTTGGGCGATTGTGAGCCTGCCGGGAGGGGTCTTCTCGACCGCTGGCGCGGGCGTGAAGACCAATTTGCTGTTCTTCACCAAAGCCAAGAAGACCGAGCGGATCTGGTACTACGACCTGAGCCATGTGAAGGTCGGGAAGAAGACCCCGCTCACGCTGGCGCATTTCGGTTTCGACAAGGATGGGAAGCCGCTTGCCGACAGCGCGCTGCCCGCCAACCTGACCGCCGATTGGCTTGAACAGGAAGAGAACGCGGGGAAGCCGTTCCCGTCTTATGCCCGTCTGCTGCCGCTCCGCGGCAAGGCGGAGGCCGACAGCCGTTACTCCTGGACCATCGACTTTGCTGCGCGCCGCGCGAAAGCCCGCGAAGAAATGCAGCCCATCCTGGCGCAGGCAGCCGAAACCAAGGCCGAGGTGATCGACCTCAAGGAGAAGCTCAAGCGCCTGAAGAAGCTGAAGTCTTCAGATGCCGAGGTGGCTGCATTGATCGGGGAAATCAACGAAAAGGAGAAGGCGGCGCGAGAATTGGAGGCTCAGGCAGCGGCCATTGACGCTGCTGTCTTCGACCTAAAGGCGGTGAATCCAAGCACCGTTGCAAAGTTTGACGACCGGTCGCCAGCTGAGATCATTCAAAGCATCCACGATCAGGGCCGCATCGTGGCCGAAGCGCTCGCTCGGCTCGCGGCCTTGGTCGAAAACGACGACGCCAGCTTGCCAATGGTGGATGTTGCGCGCCGGTGATGTGCACGCCACTGCTCGTGGCCTTCGCGGCAGGCGCGCCTAATTTGGCTGCACCTCGCCGGCCCAGAGCTTTGTATCGGGGCTCGGTGTTCGCTTGCCATTCGCAAGGTCGAACCGCAGCAGTCCGGCCTTTCGGTTTGTCGCTGCGATCTTGTTAAGATGGGTGGTCCGGACGGGAACCTGCTCCATAACCTCGCCGGCGAGCGTGCTGAACGCAATCCCCGGTCTATCGGCAACAATGCGAAGGACCAGTTCGGTGGCCCAGCCCATGTGGGAAGAACAGCCGACTCCGTCACGATCGGTCTCGAAAGCGATGATCTGGTCATCCGGAAAGAGCTGCGACTGGCCGCTCTCCTCAGTCTGGATAGCGTGGCGGGTGCGAACCGCCTCCTTTTCCACCTTTTCCTGAACGCTTCGGAACACCTCCACGCCGAAACTACTGTGCGTGCCGAGGATCAAGCGCATCTTGATCCGGTCCTCACGGGGCTTTCGAATGGCCATGTCCGTCACATACGTCGCGACCCGTGCCTCCTTCATCCTGGCTTTCAAGAGATGCAGGATTTTCGTCTCGTTGGCCCCCTGGGGCAGCGCCTCGAACGCAGCCTTCCAGGCGGGGTCCGCTAGGAAGCGACCAACCGATTGCGCCACACCATCCCAACCTGCGTGTCGGTTCACTTCTTCGGCCATGAAATTGAACAGGAACTCTCCGTTGAGATTCCGGAGAAAATCGAAGATCTTGCCGGACTCGACATTCCAGCCGGTTGGGTCGATGAAAGTGAACGTGAAGCCATCGCGGCAGGCGGAGCGGATGCCATCGAGATTGTCCTCGAAGGCACCAGAGAACACCCGAATATCGAATTCGGGCTTCTGGGCTGCAAACTGTTGGAGCTTGGCGACCGAAGCCGGGTTTCGCTCGCAGAACCGGAACCGAACCTTCAGCCCCGGGCGTCCCATATCAATAAGCGACCGGCGGACGGCATCCAGCGTTTCTATCGCTTGGGAAAACGAAGCGTCTGAGTATTTGTCCGTATCCGAGACCCGCCAGGGACCCGCAAATGCATCCACGAAATTGAAGACCGGCGATCTGCCCTGGAACAGCTTGTACGCCGCTGACTCAAGGTATTTGTTGAGAAACAGGTGCTTGATGAACGACTGCTCGCGCCCCTGATAGTTTTCGATCCGAGGTGGCATCAAGCATCCTCGGGCTGCAGAGCACGGATGATGGGTTCGGGAACAATCTTCCACGGAAAGCCATTCCACTCTTCACCATCAAGAAGGCGCCCGCCTGACTTCGGCCGGGCACCGCCCCATTGCTTGAAAAAGAACGCCACCTCATCACGGTCGCAGATGTCACGAAGTTGGCGTGCCCAGCTCTCGTCCATGGGCCGAGCCCGAGGCCCGCTCTCCCCCCCGACGATGGCCCACGCGACGCCCTGTAGATCAACATCCCCGATTGGTCCGAGCAGTGGCTCGAACGAGATGAAGCGTGCGT
>REEU01000167.1 GCA_007694905.1 Gammaproteobacteria bacterium
GGTACAGCGTGCGCCAGATCTGGGCCCAGCCCATGAAGAAGCGCTGCTCGCCGGTGAGCCCGTCGATGACGGGTGCTTCCTGACCGTCGAGCGAGCGCTGCCAGGCCTTGTACGCCATGCGCACACCGCCGAGATCGGCGATGTTCTCACCCAGAGCCAGGGCACCATTGATGGTCATGCCTTCGATGGGGCTGTAGCTGTCGTACTGGTCGATCATGCGCTGGGCACGGGCGTTGAACTCGGCCTCGTCCTCCTCTGTCCACCAGTCGCGCAGGTTGCCTTCGCCGTCGCGACGTCGACCCTGGTCGTCGAAACCGTGGGTGATTTCATGGCCGATGACCGCGCCGATGGCTCCGTAGTTCACGGCTGGATCGGCGCTGAGGTCGAAGAACGGCGGCTGCAGGATCGCGGCAGGAAACACGATCTCCGTCATGGCCGGACTGTAGTAGGCGTTCACGGTCTGTGGGGTCATGAACCATTCGTCACGATCCACCGGTTGACCGAGGCGTTCCACGTTGCGGGCGTATTCGCAGGCGTTGCTGCGCAGCATGTTGCCGAACAGATCCTCGGCATCGATCTCGAGGCAGTCGTAATCGCGCCACACGTCGGGCTGGCCGATCTTGGTGTTGAAGCGTGCAAGTTTGGTGTGGGCCTCGGCACGGGTGGTGTCCGTCATCCACTCGAGTTCGTCGAGCATGACAGCGAAGGCCTCGAGCAGGTTGCCGACCATGGCGTCCATGCGTTCGTCCGCCTCGGGCGGGAAGTGGCGCTCGACGTACATGCGTCCGACCATGAAGCCGAGGCTGCCCTCGACAGTGGCCCGAGCGCGTTCGTGCCGGGGGCGCATCTCCGGCTGGCCGCTCAAGGTGCGACCGTTGAAATCGAAGTGGGCCTCGACGAAGCGGTCGTCGAGCCAGGGCGCGGCGCGGCGCAGGAGATGGAAACGATGGTAATCACGCCAGTGGCTCAAGGGTGTATCCGCCACGATGTCGGCGAGCGCTTCGAGGTAGTCCGGCTGGCGGACGTTAAGGGCAGCCTGGTGCTCGGTCGGGATGTCCGCTGCCGCGAGGTAGCGGCTCCAGGCGAGCCCGGATACCGTTGCGGTCAGTTCCTCGATTGAAACGAGATTGTAGGTCGCCACCGGATCACGATTGCGGACCCTGGACCACTGCGCTTCGGCCAATGCTGTCTCCAGGGCGATGATGCGAGCTGCGGCGGCCTGACCGCCGGGGAGTTCCGCAAGGTCGAACAGCTGCTCGATGTATGCGCGGTAGCGGGCGATGATCTCCCGGGAACGCTCGTCTTCAGTCAGGTAGTAGTCGCGGTCGGGGAGGCCGAGCCCGGACTGACTGAGCTGCACCACGTAGCGGTTGCTGTCGCCCGGGTCCTGACTGACGAACAGCGCCAGGGGCGATGAACCCACCTGCTTGCGGGTCTGAGCCCAGTGGTCGACGAGGTCGCCTGCGTTCGCCAGACCGTCGATGTCCGCGAGCAGATCGGTCAGCGGCACCACGCCAAGCGCTTCGATGCGATCGGTATCCATGAAGGAGCGAAACAGATCGCCCACCTTCTGGGCATCCGATCCGGGCTCCGCACTCGGAGCCTGCTCCGCAGCCTCGTCGATGATGGCGAGGATCTGCTGCTCCGAGCGCTCGCGCAGGGTGTCGAAGGAGCCCCAGCGGGAGCGGTCTGCGGGAATCTCCGTGCGTGCGAGCCAGCCGCCGTTGACGTGCAGGTAAAAGTCGTCCTGGGGCCTGATCGAGGGGTCCATGTTGTCGACTGCGACTCCTGAAGCGGCGGGCGCGCGCTCGGCATCAGGCGGGGTCGGGGCGGCGGCACAGGCCCAGAGCAGGCTGGCGCAAAGCACGGCGACGAATGCGAATCGCATCGTAGGGATGTCCTCCTGGATTGTCGTATCCTGCCCTGATACGGCAGGGAGAAAGAGCGATGACTGCGGCGAGAGCGCTTCGGGCGTTGGCTGCCATTTTCTGCGCGACCCTGAGCATGCAGGCCGCGCAGGCAACCTTGGACCACAATGCCCTCTCTGAGTTCGTCGACGGGTTCATGCTCGCCCGCATGGAAGCCGAGGGTATCGCCGGCGTCACGCTGGCCATCGTGCATGACGGTGACGTGATCCTGGCTCGGGGTTACGGCAAGTCGGACGTGGATCGCGGCCTGCCGGTGGAACCCGATGCCACCCTGTTCCGGCCCGGGTCGATCTCGAAGACGTTCGTCTGGACCGCCGTGATGCAGCTGGTGGAGCAGGGGCGGCTGGATCTGGACACGGATATCCGCACCTGGCTGCCGGAGCTGCCCTTGAACCTGCGGCATCCGGAACCGATCACGCTGTCGCACCTCATGGCGCACACGCCCGGATTCGAGGAATCCGTGATGGGGCATCTGTTCACGAATGCGCCTGCGAAGGTCATGCCTCTGGCGGAGTACCTCACCCGCTTTCAACCGGCGCAGGTACGTCCCCCGGGTGAGGTCCCGGCGTATTCCAACTTCGGGACGGCCCTGGCGGGCCTGATCGTGGCCAATGTCAGCGGTATGCCGTTCGAGGATTACGTCGAACGGAACCTGTTCGAGCCTCTGGGGATGCGCTCGAGTACGTTCCGTGAGCCATGGGGACCGCAGCGTGCGGGCGCCCTCGATCCCGGCCTCGAAGCACGCATCAGTCGCGGCTATCGG
>REEU01000136.1 GCA_007694905.1 Gammaproteobacteria bacterium
CCTCGTGCGGATGCGAAGACGCATAACTGGTCATGAAACGCTGCTTCCAGTCGGCTGGCGGGCCCTGCTGGTAATGACGCAGCAGCGCCTCCCTGTAATCAGCGCGTTCGTCGCCGAACATTGCGCGGAAATTTTCCAGAAAATCCTCGCGCAGGCTCAGTCGCCACCAGAGCATGTGGGCGATCTCGTGGCGCATGTGGCCAATCATCGTTCTGTACGGCTCATACAGTGCTTCCCGGCGCATGGTGCGCAGCACCTCGTCAGCCTCGGCCACGCTGATGGTCACGATGCCCTCGATATGCCCCATGAATACCGGCGTGGCGCCCTCGGCGAGCATGTGGAACACGGGGCGTGTTCCCGGGTCTTCCCTCCGGAACCAGTTCCAGCGCCCAAGGTTATCGATTACCCAGCGTTTCGCGGCTTCTGTCTGGGCCCAGTTGGGGAGCGCATTGGCGACACTGAGGTCCGGAGCCAGCGCTGTCATCGCACAAGAGCTGCAGAATGCACCCTGCTCTGGCGCAATCCAGTTGCAACCAATGATGTCGCGATTGGCGCAGAACGGCGGCATGACGACGAATTCGCGTGCGTGTGGATCGTACGCCACGAGGGTACCATCGGCAGTGGCGAGATTGTCGAACCAGAGCGAACCTGGGCCGACGGGGTTGTGGAAGACACGCATGGCTAATCGTCCGTGAACGCGCTGACGTGAAATTCCACCGCGGCCGCAACTTCCTCTATGCCTGGCTCGACAGGAATCGGCGCGTCACCGCCGGCCAGGATCTCCACCACGCTGTGCACACCTCTCGCCAGGGACTCGAGGTGATACCCCCCTTCCAGGACCAGCACCAGTTTACCGGGGCAGTGACGGTCGGAGATCTCCTGCACGATCTCGGTTATGGCCGCGAAGCCGTGGTAGCTGAGATTCAGCGCCAGGTCGAGCCGATGCAGGTCGAATCCGGCCGACACCAGTATCAGGTCCGGTTCGAACCAGTCCGCCGCCGGGACCAGGATCTCGCGAAAGGCTTTCACTATCGCAATATCACCGCTGCCCTCGGGTAGTGGGACGTTGATCGTCGTGCCTTCACCGGAGCCCGCACCGACCTCGTCAAGATGACCACTTCCCGGATAAAACGGTGACGCACGATGGATATCGAACAGCATCACGTCCGGATCGGCGTAGAAAATTTCCTGGGTCCCGTTGGCATGATGGGCATCCCAGTCGATGATCAGCACACGGTTGCAGCCCAATTCCGCCTGCGCATGGGCCACTGCCACGGCCACGTTATTGAAAAGGCAGAAACCACGCGCCCGGACCGGCTCGGCGTGGTGCCCCGGTGGACGCACCAGGGCGAAGGCGCTCCCGGACTCCCCCGCCATCACCGCCTCGACGGCAGCGATCGCTGTTCCGGCGGCGACTTCCGCCGCCTCCACGCTGCCGGCAGAGACTGCGGTGGTGTCGCGGTCGAGCCAGGCGTTCTTGCCGCGCATGGCCTGGATGTCGTCGAGATAGGACAGGGTATGCACCCTCGAGAGCTGCTCTCGAGTGGCGGGTTTTCCCGAACGGTATATCACGCCGGGAATCGGCTTCTCTGCCAGGTATTCGCGAATGGCCTTGATGCGCCCGGGATGCTCCGGGTAGGACCACTTGACGTCGAGACCGTCGAGAACCTCATTGACGCGGCGTGCCAGTCGCCCGGGAAGGAAGGGCTCCTCGATGTTCGGTTCATGCCCCAGTACCCGTTCGTCGTAGAACAGGATGACGCTGCGATCTCCGATCACTTCCCCGTCTCCGTTATCATGACGAGGCGCGGTCGGCACCCAGGTGGCCAAGCACCTCGGTCACGGTGGCTGCGGCCCGAATGCCGACCGGGCGGAACCCGAGACGCTTCCACGCCACGGCCGCTTCCCGGTTGCTTGCGGAGTATTCCAACTGCAACGACTCGACACCATGGTCGCGAGCAAACCCCACCAGCTCCGCGAGCATGCGTCGGCTGATGCCCTGGCGCCGGTATCGTGGCTCTACCCATACGTCGTCGATGATGCCATACCACTGCCCGCGCCGTTCCGGAGTCTCCCAGATTTCCGCGTGCTTCCACAGTGCGATATCACCCATACCCACGACGCCGGCGCGCGGATGCCGCGCCACGAGGAGCTTCATCCAAGAATTGTCGAGGAAGGTGCGGAAGCGCTTTTCGAGGTCCGCCATGCCGTCCGGCGTCATCTGGAGGACCTCGCGCGGCGCACCCGAGACGTGGGCGTCGAGGTGAAACAGCAGCTCGATGACCCTGGGGATGTCTTCTTCCGTCGCCTCGGTGATCGTCACCTTGCTGGTCACTGGCCCTCCTTGCGGCAGCGCACCGCACCGATCGTTGCGACCAGGCCTGCATGAGTGTTCCAGGTGATCGTACCAGCCTACATTACCGCACGTACAAACCAACTCTAAAACGTCACGGAACCACTGAACCCAGTTGAACACAGGATTGATTGCACTAGAAACCCCCTTGAATTCAGCGTTCTCGCCGCACTTTATCCATTCAGCGAACGCTCGGAAACAGCACCACGACGATTAATGTAGACTGAACTCGTCGATAAATTCAGGAGACTCTGACTTTATCGCGTTCGAGTTGACAACCTACTGCTCCGCGGCAAAGCACGGCAACTGACACTGTCTCCTGTCAT
>REEU01000310.1 GCA_007694905.1 Gammaproteobacteria bacterium
ACGATGTGATTCTCGAGGTCCACCGAGGAGATCCACTCGCCGCCGGACTTGATCAGGTCCTTGGAGCGGTCGGTGATGATCAGGTAGCCCTCGGGATCGATTTTCGCCACGTCACCGGTGACCAGCCAGCCGTCGTGGAACTTCTCCGGCTGCGGGTCCTTGTAGTACTCCGAGCAGATCCACGGACCGCGGATCAACAGCTCGCCAAAGGCTTCGCCGTCGTGAGGCAGCGGCTTCCACTCGTCATCGAAGATCTCGAGTTCCAGCCCCGGCATGAGCAGGCCCGCCTTGGCCTGATTCGCGGCGCGCTCGGCATCGGACATCTCGAGATGCTTGCGCTTGCCAGACCGGCGGCTGATGGTCGCCAGCGGGCTCGTCTCTGTCATCCCCCAGCCCTGAATCATCTCCACGCCGAGTTCGTCCCAGAACCACTGAATCAGCGAGGGCGGCGGCGCCGACCCACCGCAGGTCATACGTTTGAGATAAGACAGATCGAACTTCCCGGGGGCCGCTTCGAGCACGGCACGCACGCCCTGCCAGATCGTCGGGACACCGGCAGACATGGACACCTTCTCACTGGCCAACAGTTCGGTCAGCCGCTGAGGGTCCATGAACCGGTGCGGATACACCTGCTGCATGCCAAGCATGCAGGCTGCCCAGGGCAGGCCCCATGCGTTGGCATGGAACATCGGCACGATGCCGAGCACCGTGTCCATGGCGGACAGGCCCATGACGTCTGTCATGCAGATCGTCATCGTATGCAGGTAGTTGGAGCGATGAGTGTACATCACTCCCTTGGGCTTACCGGTGGTACCGCTGGTGTAGCACAGGCCCAGCGGTGAGTTCTCGTCGATCTCCGGCCAGTCATACTGTTTCGGCTGCTCGCGGATGAAATCCTCGTAGTCGATGACATTCGGCAACGACGTCTTCCAGCCTTCGAGGCCCGGCTCCGTGGCAACGACGATGCGCTCCACCGTCGGCATCCGGCCCGCGAGTTCCTCGAGCTTCGGCAGCAGGTCCGCATCGACGATGATGATCCGATCCTCGGCGTGATTGACGATGTACTCGAGATCCACGTCCGACAGGCGGATGTTCAGCGTGTGCAGCACAGCACCCATGCAGGCGATGGCATGGTAGGCCTCGAGGTGGCGCGAACTGTTCCACATGAACGTCGCCACCCGGTCACCCACTTCGATACCGGCGCCGGCAAGCGCATGGGCGAGCTGGTGGGCGCGATCACGGGTCTCGGCCAGGGTCTGCCGGCGGACACCATCGGCGGTGGCGGTGACCACCTCGACATCAGGCTGCATGTCGGCACCGCGGTCCATCAGCCGGCTCATCAGCAGCGGGGTCTGTTGCATGGTCATGACATTACTCCACAGGTCGATCGGCAACCGGGCACGGATTCAGTCCGCACCCGGGGGGCGCCGCTTGATCAGAAAATTCATTTCCCCTTCCATGCACAGCTCGGCGCGCTGATTCACCACGGTACTCGCGAGCGTCACGATACCGGTGGTCCGCTGGGGCTCGAGCTTCGCGACCTTGAGTTCCGGATACAGGCTCTCGCCGCGGAACACAGGCTTGATGAAACGTGCCGTCTGATCGACGAAGCTGACCAGCGTGTCCTCGATCATGTAGCTGAAGTCCGAGGCACCCGGCGTGGTGTAGAGCAGAAGCTGGAAGGGATGGGCCATCACGGTAGGCAGGCCGCGCTCGCGCGCGAATTCGGTGTCGTAGTGCAGCGGGTGGGTGTCGCCGCTGGCGGTGCGGAATGCCGTCACCTCGGCGTCGCCGATGGTCCGCGAGGGAATGTAGAACACCTCGCCGATCTCGAAATCCTCGAAGTAACGCGACTGCGGATACTTACGCTTGAGCATAAAGCCTCCCCTGGCCCGCTCTGGGGCAAGGACGGATCATACCGTGGATGCCGCGCCACCCAAACCGGCCCCAATTGGTATCATCCAAGGCCCGCGGCCAGGCTCGCGGCCAGACACGGGAGACTTACCATGACGGACGCTGGCGGCAGCGGCTGGGCGCAACACGACATCCACGAACACCTCGCCCACGTCCCCCACGCCCGGGCACTCGGCGTGGTCATGGTGGAGTATCGCGACGGCCACTGTGTGGTGCGGGTGCCCTACGCCGAGCACCTCGTAGGTGACCCCGACACCGGCGTGATCCATGGCGGCGTCATCACGGCCGTGCTCGACAACGCCTCCGGCATGGCCGTTCCCCGCGAGCATCTGTCCCCGGAGCAACGGGCCATCGCCACCCTCGATCTGCGCATCGACTACATGCGCCCGGCCGAACCGCGGCAGGACCTGTTGGTCACCGCCGAGTGCTATCAGCTCACGCGCTCGGTGGCCTTCGTCCGTGCCCGCGCATGGCAGGCCGCCGACGAGAAGCTGATCGCGAGCTCCGTGGCGACGTTCATGCTCGGCGCCAACCGTGCCACGCCGCCGGGATTCAACAACGTCGGGGACGCGCCATGAAGCTGTTGCGCGAGCTGCGCGCCGAGGGCAAAGGCCAGGACATGGCCGCCCTGCTCGAACGCATCCCCTACGCGCGCTTCCTCGGCATCGAGGTGGACCGCAAGGGCAACGAACTCACCACCGTGCTGCCGTTTCAGGAGCACCTGGTGGGCAACGTGGCCCTGCCGGCGCTGCACGGCGGCACCATTGGCGCGTTCCTCGAGTTCACCGCCGTGATCCAGCTCCTGTTCGACACCGAGAGCGAGCGCCTGCCGAAGACCGTGGACATCTCCATCGACTACCTGCGCTCGGGACGCCCCGTCACGACCTATGGCCGCGCCATCATCACGAAGCATGGCCGCCGGGTGGCCAACGTCCGCGCCGAGGCCTGGCAGGAGGAGCGCTCGAAGCTGATCGCGACGGCCCACGGCCACTTCCTGCTGACGCCGATGGATGAATGACGTCAAGACCGCCCGATCGGCTCGTCCTGTAGTGATCGACAGCTGCGCAGGATCGGATACTCGAAACCGGACCCATGGCTGGCCACGACCAACCCGTGGAGCAGCCCGCTCATGTCGATTCCACGCCACCAGATCGTCGACCGGATGGATGTTTCCGCGGAGATGCCGATGCGCTGTGCCCGGTGCCGGTCTGCGAGACTCCGGTAGCTGCCCGGCTCCAGACGAAAACTCGCCGGCACCACGCCACCGTCCGGATAGCGGAACAGCATTTCACCATCGGCGGAGCGTTCGCAGCCGAAACCTTCCTCATGCACCAGACGTTGGTGGTGGCGGCAGAGCAACGTGCAGTTGTCGAGCGAGGTTTCGCCACCGCCCGCCCAGTGCTGGATGTGGTGGGCGTCCACGTAGCGACGTTCAGTGCAGCCCGGGAACGTACAGCCACCGTCGCGCTGCATCAGCGCGCGGCGGATCGGCCACGGCACCGTGCGTTGGCGTCGCCCCACCGATAGCGGTTCGCCCTTGCCGTTCTCCACCATCAGCACCCGCGTGGCATCGCAGCACAGCCGGCGTGCGGTCTCGGGTGCGACCACGGTGCCTGGCTCCAGATGGGCGTGGCGGCCGGTGGCGAGATCGTCGGGGACGCCATCGTCGGGGACGCCATCGTCGGGGACGGCCTCCGTTTGCGCCGGCGTCACCGGCACGTGCAGCACCACCTGCAGCCGCTCCGGCCCGCCGAGGGCGCGTGGTTCGCTCGCGGCCCCGGTCTCCAGAAGTTTCGGCAGTGCGTCCGCGTTTCGCGCGACTGCGGGCCTGAGCGAAATACGGCGTTTTCATAGACCCTTTCGCCCCCGTATCCGCACCTCTTATGAATCGTTGGTATGAATCAATTTCGCACGCTGCCGTGGCGGTGGTCTCGACCCTCTTCACATTCACGCTTGAAGTTCTGACCGCCTCGGGAGACATTCTCTCTAGGGGAAAACGGAGAGGGAGCATTCCATGGCGCGTATCATCGCCAAGCACGCAGCAGCAAAGCCGGACGTACCGGCCGTCATCGACGAAGTCGGGGTCACCGACTGGGACGACTTCAACGCCCGCGTAAACAAACTGATCCACGCGCTGCGTGCCGCCGGCCTGACCACGGGCGACGTCTTTTCCGCTTACTGCGGCAATCGACGCGAGTACTTCGAGATCATGTCCGCCGCGGCCCACGCCGGCTGGCTGTTCGTCCCCGTCAACTGGCACTTCACGGCCGAGGAGCTTACCTACGTCGCCGACAACTCCGACTCGAAGGCGCTGATCGCCGACGCCCGCTTCATCGACACGGTCACCGAGGCCGTGGCGCGGAAAGACTTTCCGGCTATGACCACGAAGCTGCTGATCGACGCCGAAGACCTGCCGCCTGGCTTCGAGGACTACGAAGCGTTCATAGCCGGCCACAGCGCCGAGGAGCCTGAGCATCAGTGCCTGGGCGGCCCCATGTTCTACACGTCCGGAACCACGGGTCGGCCGAAGGGCGTGCGCAGCTCCAACACCCAGCCTGGCGGGCCGCTGGAGATCCTCGAGATGATGGGCGCCGGCCTGCCGCAGATGCTGCAGATCCCCCCGGACGGCACAACGTTGCTGTGCGGTCCGGTGTACCACTCGGCCCAGTGGGCCTTTTCGTTTCTGCCGCTGCTGGCCGGCTCCACCATCGTCATGAGCCACAAGTTCGATCCCGCCGAAACGCTGAAGCTCATCGATCGCCACCAGATCACGAACGTGCACATGGTGCCGACGCAGTTCCACCGCCTGCTGCAGCTCGACGAGGAGCGCCGCGAAGCCTTTTCCGGCAAGTCCCTGCGGGCCGTCTGGCACGGCGCAGCCCCCTGCCCCCCGGAGGTCAAACGCAGCATGCTCGACTGGTGGGGGCCGGTGATCCACGAGTACTACGGCTCCACCGAGGGTTCCATCGTCAGTGTCTGCACTGCGGACCACTGGCTGAAGAAGCCGGGTACGCTGGGCAAGCCGGCGCCCATCGTCGAGGTCCGCATCGTCAAGGAGGACGGCAACCTGGCCGGTCCGAACGAAGAAGGTCAGATCTACGTCAAGAACCTGATGGGTTCGGACTTCGAATATCACAAGGAACCAACCAAGACTGCCGAGGCGCACCTCGAGCCCGGCGTGTTCACCTTCGGCGACATCGGCTACCTGGATGAAGACGGCGACCTGTTCATGTCCGATCGCAAGATCGACATGATCATCTCCGGTGGCGTGAACATCTATCCCGCGGAAATCGAGGGCGTGCTCATGGGTCATCCTGCGGTGGCGGATGCTGCCGTGTTCGGGATCCCCAACGAGGAGTTCGGCGAGGAGGTGAAGGCGGCAGTGGAACTTCGCGACGGCCACGCAGCGTCTCCGAAGCTCGAAGCGGAACTGATCGAGCACGTCCGCGAACACCTGGCGGGCTACAAGGCACCCCGCTCCGTAGACTTCGAGACCGACTTTCCCCGCCACCCCACCGGCAAGCTCTACAAGCGCAAGCTGCGGGACCGCTACTGGGAAGGCAGCGGCCGGCGCATCTGAGCCGCGCGGGCACGCTGACATGCCCTCCCGCTGGACGCTGTTCGCGCTCGGCTGGCTGCTGTTCGGCAGTTTCCGCGTCTGGCTGGGCAGCCCCTACTTCCAGCCTCTGGCCCAGAGCCCGGAAGCTGCGACGCTCCAGGCACGCACGCCACGCTGGTGGCTGCTGGCGCTGGGTGGCGCGGTGATTCCCGTCGCCACGTTCTATCCCGTATTCAACCTGGGCGATCAGCGGCTTCCGGCGTCGCGGTGGCTGCCACAGGCCATGACCAATCAGATCGCGCTGTGGGCGTTGCTGAACGGCGGCATCGTGCTGATCCTGGGTGTCCTGTCCCGCCGTCGCACGGTGAGCGTCCGCCACGCCGTTCTACCCTGCGTACTCATTGCGTTGGCCAGCGTGGGTATCGCCTACGTGGCGGTACTGATGGCCGCACTGTTCGTCACCGGCTACATCGTCGCAGGGCAGGCCACGCAGTACGGCTAGACCTTCACTCGGACAGCATGGACCGCAGCAGCAGCGGGTCCACGTTGCCGCCACTGACGACGGCAACGCGCAGGGCGTCGTTCCGCGCACCCCGACGGCGGATGGCCGCTGCGGGCGCAACCGCGCCGCTGGGTTCCGCGACCATGCGGGTTGTCGCGACGATCCGTGCCATCGTGGCACGGATCTCGTCTTCGCTGACCGTCACGATCTCATCCACGCAGGACTGAATGTAGGGCCACGTCCGCTCGCCTACGACCGCCACACGAAGACCATCGGCAAGCGTCGCCGCCATCTGTTCCGCAGGCAGCTCCACCCGATGGCCGGCGCGCATGCTGGCCAGGGCATCCGCCGCCAGTTCGGGTTCTACGCCGATCACCCGAATCGGTCTGCGGGCCTGCTTGGCCGCAAGCGCCATGCCGGCGATGAGACCGCCGCCGGACACGGGCACGAACAAGTCCACCGGACCGTTGTGCTCAGCTGCGTCGAGATCAGCGAGTATCTCCCGGGTAATGGTGGCGGTTGCTTCCATGATGGTCACGGCGTCGTACGGCTGCACCGGAGCCAGGCCTTGCGCCTCACTGAGTTCGTCAGCACGCTGCGCGCGCTCGGAGCTGGACGGACCGACGATGTCCACGGTCGCACCGAGAGAACGCGTCCAATCCAGTTTCACCGCCGGCGCGTTGTCGGGCATGACGATGGTCGCGGCGATGCCCAGCTTCCCCGCAGCATAGGCCACCGCCACTGCGTGGTTACCGCTTGAATGGGCCACCACGCCGCGGCGGCGTGCTGCCTCCGGAAGCTGCAGCAGGGTGTTGAAGGCCCCCCGCAGCTTGAACGCGCCGGATGGTTGCAGATTCTCCGCTTTGAGCAGTACGCCCGTATCATCGAAGGGCAACAGCGGGGTTCGCAGCACCCAGGGCGCAATACGCTCCGCGGCTGAGTCGATGTGCGCGGGCTCAATGCTGTCACTGCTCATGATCGGACCACCCCGAAACCGCCGTCACGGACGCCTGCATGAGTTCGCGACCCGCCGCCATTGCCGCCTGCTCCCACTCCGGATCCTCCGGCGTGAAGCAATACCGGTAGCGCCAGACGGCCGCGGCATGATCCGGATCCGAGCGGTTGCCGTGCCTGGCCACCCAGTTCTCCAGAACCGTCGCCGCCAGCTGTTTCCCTTCACTGACGGTTCCGAGTTCCGCGGACGTGGCATAGGCGACGGGAGACCCGAGAAAAGCGCCGATGCCGTTTGCGATCTGACCCGACTTCAATGCGGTGGTGGCATCAGGATTGTCCACGGTCGCCTCCACCCGCTCAGCGCCCATCAGGGCGCTGAGGAATCCATACTGCGCCGACCCGGGAGGCTGATCGCACAGCAGCGTCACCGCGCCGGGCGGACCATGGCCGGTGTGGAGATCGAGCGTGAACAGGCGTTCAACTCCGGTCAGATGCTGCGCCACGATGCGTTCCAGGGTCAGGCAGGATGCCTCCGTCTGCTCGCCGCCGTAGTGCAGTCCGTCCGCATGGCGATACTGGCCCTTGGTGATGCCGTCAGCCACCCAGGTCGCGCCCTGCACCTGCACGAGCGCCTGCACCCGGGCGAACAGCTCATCGAGGGACGGCAGTGCCTCCGTATCGGGACAGACCGTAGCATGGAGGCGGTCATAAGCGTCATTGTGAATCGGGTCCATCTCGCTGCGCCGCCAGTTCCGGTTCAGATCCACGTTGGATTCGTTCTGCCGCCGCGACCAGGCCATGCCCCATGGATTCACGCCGTGCACCAGCACCACGGCCATGTCGCCGGGCAGGGTCGTCGGGTCGAGGCGCTGGAGCAGATCAGACTGCAGCGCTGAGCCGATGAAGCCCTCCACGCCGTGGACCCCGGACAGAATCAGCAGTGCGCGCCGCGGAATCGCCGCGCCGAGATGCACCACATCGATGGTCAGCCGTTCGTCGAAGGGACCCGGCGCGGGAATCCCATGCGCGTCCACCGCCTGCGCCGCCTGCAGTGCCGCACGCAGGAAACGCGCGCGACACTCCGAGTAGGTCAGCGGCAGAACGTGCGAAGCTGTCCGTTGCGGCTCGCGCCAGCTCATGGGCATCATGGCCTTGGGTCACGCGAAAAGTCAGGGAAGGTGACCACGGCCCGACAAGGGGGGTCAAGGTCGCCTGACCGATCGCGTGAAGGGTCGTTCGGAATGCCGGCCGGGCAGGGTAGGCGCTGGCTCGCAGCAGGGGAGAACATCGATGGCCAAGCTCACCGTCTCACGCAGGCGGGTCCTCCAGACCATGGGCGTCGCCGCCAGTGGCCTGGTGGCCCCATTCGCCGTCGCTGGCAACGGCAGCCGCTTTCGTCATGGCGTCGCCAGCGGCGATCCGCTGGCAGATCGGGTCATCCTGTGGACGAGGATCACGCCCAAGGCTGGCGCATCAGGACCGGCGGAGGTCAGCTGGGAGGTCAGCGAAGACCTGGCCTTCAAGCGGATCGTGACCCGCGGCACCGAGGTCACCGACGCGGATCGTGACTACACGGTGAAGGTGGACGCGTCCGGACTCGAGGCGGGCGAGACGTATTTCTATCGCTTCTCGGCGGGTGACGACACGAGTCCTGTCGGTCGCACCCGGACGCTGCCGAAAGACGGTGTCCGCGCATTGAAGCTCGCCGTGGTGTCCTGTTCCAACTATCCCCAGGGCTACTTCAACGTCTATCACGAGATCGCAGCCCGCGACGACATTCATGCAGTACTGCATCTCGGCGACTACATCTACGAGTACGCGGCCGGCGGCTATGCGAACCCTCATGCGGTGAATTTTGGCCATCACGTCGAGCCTGAGCATGAGATCGTCACGCTGGATGACTACCGGGCCCGCCACGCGGTCTACAAGACCGAACCGGGCCTGCAGGCGGTGCACGCCGCGCATCCCATGATCGCGGTCTGGGACGACCATGAGTCTGCCAACGATTCCTGGCGCCACGGCGCTGAGAATCACGACGAGACCCAGGGTTCCTGGTACGACCGCAAACGCGCTTCGGTGCAGGCCTACCGGGAGTGGCTGCCCATCCGTGACGCGGAAGACGGCGATCCGCTCCGGATCTATCGCCACTTCGACTTCGGCGGCCTGGCCGACCTGATCATGCTCGATGCGCGGCTCATCGGCCGCAGCGAGCCCCTGCTCTACGCCGAGCATCTCGGCGACCCGGCCACCGATGCCGAGCGCTTCCGCAACGCGCTGCACGACCCACAGCGCACCATCCTCGGCAATGCTCAGCTCGACTGGCTCAACGGACGTTTGCAGTCAGCGCAGACGCCATGGCAGATCCTCGGGCAGCAGGTGTTGATGGGGAAGGTCCACCTCCCCGATGTGCTGGATGTCGCGAGATTTCCTGCCGAGGGCCCGTTCACCCGCCCCGCCGCGGAACGCCTGCTGAGCATTGCTGAGCAGGGGCTGCCGTTCAACCTGGACGCCTGGGACGGCTATCCCGCAGCACGGGAACGGGTGTTCGCCGCCGGCCGCACCCACGGTAGCAATCTGATTTCGCTGGCCGGCGACACGCACAACGGCTGGGCCTTCAATCTCGCCGACGAGCGCGGACGTCCGGCGGGGGTGGAATTCGCCACGCCGTCAGTCTCGTCTCCGGGCATGGAAATCGTTGCCGTACCGCCCGGCATCCTGGCCGAGCGCTTCGTCGCGGCGAATCCGGAACTCGTCTATCTGGACTCCGCCCGGCGCGGCTGGCTCGAAGTTGCCATCACGCCGGAGTCGGCCACCGGGCGTTGGCACTTCGTTACCACCGTGCTGTCACGGACCTACCAACCGTTGCTGGGCCCAGCTTGGCGCGTGCATGCAGGCGAGGCGACGCTGCAGCGCGCATGAGCGCTCCGACGGCCGAGATCACTGTGCTACGCTGACCCGGCGCCGATCGGGGAGTGGACGTCATGGTGCTGCGAACCTGCGCTGGGTCTGCTGTGTCTTGCACTGCTGCCAGCCTGGGGTCATGCCCGCGCGGCCGAGCATGACCATCACGATCACAGTCACGACCACGACCACGACCACCACGGTCATGATCACGCCCAAGACCATGAGCACGACGACATGCAGGATCTGATGGCGTGGGTCCTCGATCCGGCGGCCGGGGTGATCTGGCGCTCCGCGGGTACCATTACGACCATGGACGGCACGGAAGACCTCGCCCCCACCACGGCGGAAGGCTGGGATCGCGTCCGCCACGCGGCATCGGTGATCAGCGAGTAGGGCTACCTGCTCATGCTTCCCGAGCGTCAGCGAGACGATGACGACTGGAAGCGACTGTCCAAGGCCATGACCGAGATCGGCGGCCGTACGTTCATCGCAGCGGGTCAACGTAATGCCGAGGCCATATTTGATCTCGGAGGCGAGCTGTACCAGGCCTGCCTCGCCTGTCATCAGCGCTATCTGATCGATGACCAGCCCGACCTCATGATGCAGTGACCGGCGCCGTGTCCATGCGCGCCTTCGTCGAGTGGTTGGCTGGCACCCAGGGCAGCATCGCACTGGTCGAGTCGCTGCACATGTATCCCCTGATCGAAACGACCCATGTCCTCACGCTGATGCTGTTCCTAGGCACGCTGGCCATCGTCGATCTGCGCCTGCTCGGGGTAATGTTCAACCGCGTGCCGGTCTCCGAAGTCACCGCCCGCGTGCTGCCGTTCACGGTGACGGGCTTCACCCTCATGATCATCACCGGTCTGCTGCTGTTCTACGCCATTCCGGTGCGGACCTTCGAGAGCGTCTGGTTCCGGATGAAGGTGATCCTGATGGTTGCCGCCGGCATCAACGCATGGCTGTTTCACCGCCGCGTAAAGCGTGACCGGGCACTGTGGGACGGCTGGCAGCGTCCGCCGTTGGGCGTACGGCTCAGTGCCGGAACCTCGCTGGGATTGTGGGCGGGCGTCATCGTCACCGGCCGCATGATCGCCTACAACTGGTTCGACTGTGACCGCCAGCCCCAGTCCGACTTCATCAACTGGGCAGCCGGCTGCGTGGTGACCATGGCGGAGCTGTCACCGTGAGCGGGATCGACTGGTTGCTGCTGTTCGAGCAGGCCGAAACCACCGGGCTCGGCCGCATCATCCGCGAATCCATGTGGCTGTTCCCGGTGATCGAGAGCGTGCACCTGATCGGGCTCGCGTCGCTCGGCGGATCGGTGCTGGCAGTGGATCTGCGACTGCTGGGACTGATCTTCCGGGAGCAGCCGGTGGCGGTGGTGATGCGCACGGCGCGGCCCTGGTTCTTCGCCAGCCTCGGCCTCATGTTCGCAACCGGTATTCCGCTGTTCCTGTCGGAAGCGGTGAAGTGCTATTTCAACACGTCGTTCTGGGTGAAGATGATCGCGCTGGCTACCGCCATCACGTTCGTTTTCGCCGTGCGCAATCCGCTGCTCGGCAGGCAGCACACGCTCGCCGCGAGTTGCCCGGCCGTGAATCACGTGATCGGCACCGCCTCCATGGGGCTATGGCTAACGGTGGCCGCCGCCGGTCGCTGGATCGGATTCTCCTGACTGTGGGAGGCTGCAGGCGCCAAAGGCGACGCAGCGATCGCGGACTGATCCAGATTCCGAGCGCTGCGCTCGAACCTTCGGCCCGTCCACGCTGCGCGCGGCCTGGGCTCTCCCACAAACGCAACGCGCGAATCTTGCGCTACGTCGGTGGGAGCAAACGTCGGCTGCAGGCCGGCGTTGCGATCGAGGACTGCCCGCAGTTTCGGGCGTGACGCAGATCGCGACGCCCGCTTCGCGGACGTAGGCTCCCACTGCGGTTCGCGAGAATCATGCGTCAGTCGAGTTCGAAGGCGAGCAGGACGTTGCCGGGCAGTTGGCCGAAGCCGCCTTAACCGGACTGGACGAACAACATGCTGCCCTCGGCGACCGCACCCGCGTTGTCCATGGACCCGCCCTCAGCGGCGACGTCATTGATCGTGTCGAATGCACGGACCGTGTCGAAGCTCCAGAGCAGCGCGACGTCCGCCACTGCGAAGGCCCGCAGCTGCCCGTCGAGCACGGGGGCGAACACGACACCGGGCACCGCGGTGGCTGCTACGGACAACCGATAGCGAAAGCGGCAGACCGCGTCACCGAGTGCGCGCTGCTCAGCCTGCGACAGCCCCGCCGCCTGCTCCTGCATGACGCCTTCGGTGAGTGACGCCAGCACCCGACGGGCCGGCAGTTGCCGCATGGCGTCCAGGGACGGAACCCGGCTGGCTTCCGTTCCAGCATGGCATGCGGCGCAGCGCCCGTCGCAGAGCCGGGCGCCGAAGGCCTGCTCCTCGGCCTGCCCCATCACCGGACTCCAGCACAACAGGAGCGCGAGAAGGACGGAGCACCCCCGTCATGGCGGCTTCAACGCCGCGGCCTCACTCCGGCGTCATCCGACGCGGCGGCTCCCGGGGATCGCGACCGTCCCGGGGTGCGCCGGTACCGGATGAGCCCATGAACACCTTGGTGCCGTCCTCGAACGTCACGTCACGGCCGTTGGCACGGTTCGAGCGATCCTTGGCCTGATAGCCATCGACGACGATGAAGCTCCCGGGCTTCAGGGTGTCCCGCGACAGCCCCTGCCGCAGCAGCGTGTTCGGCGTGCCACCCTCCGCCATCCAGACGTCCTTGGAACCGTCCTCGTTGGTCACCTCCAGGTGGATCCAGGCATGTGGGTTCACCCACTCCACCCGCGTCACCGGTCCCCGCAGCACCACCGGCCTGTTGGGGTCGAACTCGGCGCCGAAGGCGTGGTGGGCCAGCGCCGGCGCGCCAGGCCGAGCGCACGCGCTCGGGCCTACAGCAGGAACCCACCACCACGCCTGTAGGCGAGCGCGTGTACGCGCCGCCACGCCAGGCTGAGCGCGATCTTCTCGATCCAAAGCAATCATGGGATGGCCCTCGTCAGCGTTCCAACGGTTGCCTGCGCCACTCGCCGTACAGCAGCTCCTCGACGAACTCGATGCAGTTGAAGTCCATGAGCCGCGCGTTCGGCTCCATGCGCCGATACAGCGGCATGCTGATCACCCAGGGACGTGTGAACGTCACCGGGTCCTCGATGGTGGCTTCGTAGTGAAGGTGATACGGGCTCACCGGTGTGAAGCGTTCGGTGACCACCATCTGGTCACTGTGATGATTTCCGGAGCGGTCGAACCAGGTCATATCGTGCTGCCCCGTCACCTCCACCACCAGCGTGTCCCCTTCCCAGCGACCGACGGACTGCCCCATCCAGGAGTCGATGGGCGCGGGTCCGATGTCAGCAAAAAAAATAGATCTCCCACACCGCGCCCGCGTACTGATAGATCATCAGCATGGAGTCGGCGTTCTGCACGATCTGGAACGGGTGCGGCAGGTAGGTGGCCCGGGGAATGCCGGGCAGATAGCACTTGATCTCGGGATCCCGGTCCAGCCAGTTCGCCTGATTCGCCTGCTGCTGCGCGCGGCCTTCCTCGGTGTAGGGAATGCGCCCACCCTCGACCACGCCCAGACCGGGCGGCACGGCGCCGACAGCGCCAAGTTTGAGGGTATCGACGGAGGGAAGCGGACCGTGGGGTCCGTCGCGGAGCTGCATGGAGGGGCGCGCCATGTGGCGCTCGAGATCGTAGTTGGCTTCGTTCAGGGCCTGCCAGATGCCGTTGAGGTCCGGCTGCTCACCGCCGGCGACCCGATGAGGTGTGTAGTCCTGCGCGAAACCTGCGGTGGTGGCGGCCGCACAAATCGCCCACACCATTGCTTGCGCAATGCGCGCCGCGCTGACACCAGCGCGCGGCCAGATCCAGCCAGCTATGCTCCCGTCCCCGAATCCATCTCTCCCTGGACGGATTCAAGCCCTTTCTTACGCAAATGTCGAACCGGGATCAGGGGACGGGAACGCAGATCGCTCAGTTCGGAATCAGAACCGTGTCGATGACGTGGATGACACCGTTGCTGGTCTCGATGTCCGCCTGGACGACGTTGGCGCTGTCGATCATGACGCCGTTGCCCATGGTGGACACGGTGACGCTCTGGCCTTGAACCGTGGTGGCACTGTCGAGCTCGACCACGTCAGCGGCCATCACCTTTCCCGCTACCACGTGGTAGGTG
>REEU01000006.1 GCA_007694905.1 Gammaproteobacteria bacterium
AGAATTTCGAACAGTTTCCTGTAGGTTTCTCTCATGGGAAATCAACTCCTGTTCGCTCGGGTCAGACGTGATACGCCGCGACCCCATGTATTCTGGCTAGTATCAGTCTAGAGAAATCGGGCTTGAAGCCGATGGGCGGGATCTTGAGGCTCGACCAGACGACTTGGCCGGTTGCCGGCTAGCACTCAGTCGAAACAGTTCCCGCTACGCCCCGCGCCCCAAAAGCTCAAGCACCGCGGCCCGGTGGCACGCTGTGTAAGGTACACGCACCGTCACCGCGGAGCCGACGCCTCCTGCCACGCCTGAAACATCAAAACACCCCAAAGCTGAAAGCTGAAATCCGCTCGGCCCGCACGGTGGTCATCCCACAACGCGCGCAGAATCGGGGCGTTCCAATAGCCTTCCCGCTCCAGGCGCTGGGCGTCCAGCAGATGCTCGGCCCAGTCGCGCAGCTCGCGGCGCAACCAAGGCCCGACGGGAATGGCAAAGCCCTGTTTCGGGCGCTCCAACAGCCGACGCGGCACGTGGCGGTAGGCGACCCCTCGAAGCAACTGCTTACCGCCACCATCCGCCATGTTCCAGGCTGGCGGCGCACTCAATGCCATGGCGACGAACCGGTGGTCCAGCATGGGTACGCGGGTTTCCAGGCTTACGGCCATGGCCGCCCGATCCACTTTGGTGAGAATGTCATCCGGAAGGTAGCTGTGGAGGTCCAGCCACTGCAGCTGCTGCTGTGGTGCAAGTTCGGCCACCGCATCAGGCAGCGAAGTGTTCATCGCGTAGGCGGGCTCTTCGGCCCCACGGACCAGCAGGCTCGGCTCCGACCAATAGCTGATGCGCCGTTGATAGTAGGTCTGCAGCGAACGGGCGGCGCGTAAGCCGCGTTCGCGCCGAACCTTCTCGGCGACGGCCGGACGCGTGAGATGCCGCTGCTCTGAACTCATCTGCCGGACCGCCCGCTGCGCCACGGCGTCCGGAAGGCTCAGCAGGGCCCGTTCAGCATACAGCCGTGGATCAAACCCGCCCTGCATGCGTTGCCAGGCGGCAAGCGATTGCGGGTAGCGGGTGTAGCCTGCAAAGAGCTCGTCGCCGCCGTCACCGGACAGGGCAACCGTGACATGCTGACGGGTCATGCGACTGACGAGAAACGTGGGGATCTGCGAGGAATCCGCGAAGGGTTCATCGTAAATCCTCGGCAGCTCGGGGATGACCTCGCGGGCATCCCGCGGCGTCACGTACAGTTCAGTGTGTTCTGTTCTCAAATGCCGCGCTACGGCTTCGGCGTGCTTGGCCTCATTGAAACCGGCCTCATCAAAACCGATCGTAAAAGTCCGCACAGGCCTGGTGGCCTGCTGCTGCATGAGCGCGACGACGGTCGATGAATCGATGCCGCCCGAAAGGAACGCGCCCAAGGGCACATCGGCGACCATCTGCTCCTTGATGACCTCACTGAGTCTCTCCTCCAGCGCGAGCACAGCCTGTTCAGGTGTAGACCAGGTCGCTTCACGAAAACCGTCGGTCGCGCTCCAGTAGCGCTGTGGCTCGAGCCGCTCTGCACCTGCAGCAACGGAGATGCGCACCAGGTGCGCAGGCAGCAGCTTGTGGATATCCGTGTAAATGCTGTGGGGCGCGGGGATGTAGTTGTGGCGGAGCAGAAGCGTCAGCGCGTGCCGGTTGATACGTGGAGCACATCCAGGGAACGCCTTGAGCGCCTTCAGCTCCGAACCAAACACCAGCCGGCCAGCCTGCCAACCGTAGTACAGCGGCTTCTCGCCCATGCGATCCCGCGCAAGCCAGAGCAGCTTTTCCTCCCTGTCCAACAGCGCGAACGCGAACATGCCGGCAAAGCGTGAGAGCGCGACCTCCACCCCCCAGGCTTCGAAGGCAGCCAGCATCACCTCCGTGTCAGAATGGCCGCGGAAGCTGTGACCGGCGGCTTTGAGTTCCTTGCGCAGGCTTCGAAAGTTATACACCTCACCATTGAACACGATGATGAAGCGGCCGCTGCTGGAGCACATCGGCTGTGCGCCATGTTCAGAGAGATCTTGAATCGCGAGACGGCGATGAGCCAGCCCGACCCCAGAGTGTTCGCAGAACCATTGCCCATCGGCGTCGGGCCCACGATGCACAATGGCCTGGCCCATCTTCTCGAGCGCAGGCATCGGGTCGAATGCGGCCGGCTGTCCGGCCAGCCAGAAGCCGGCTATGCCGCACATGACTGAAGCGTCGCCATGAGCATGCCTTCAGGCGAATTCGTCATACAGCGCGCGCAGCTCGCCAGCGGGCCGTCCCACAGAGAAACGTTCCATAGCGATGGGCTGGTATTCGACGAAGTGTGCGCGGCTGCAGGGCGCTGCCGTCTCCAGCAGCGCTTCAGCAAAGCCCCGCACGTCACCCGGCTTCACCATGGGGGCGGGCGAACCGGCCAACACCTCGCGCAACCCGATACAGGTCGTCCCCACGATGGGCGCGCCTGCACACAAGGCTTCCATGCCGAGCAGACCACAGGCTTCCCAACGCGACGGCATGGCCACCACATCCACGCTCTTCATCCAGCTGCCTGGCTCGTTGGTTGCCTCGAGCTGGAGGAAATGGTCGTTCAAACCCAATGACTCGAGGTAGGCATAGTCTTCACGGATGAATCCACCCCAGCCGAA
>REEU01000112.1 GCA_007694905.1 Gammaproteobacteria bacterium
CGAGGCCTTCGCCGGCAAGGTCTGCCGGCGCCGGCGGCGTCTCGGTCGTCGCCAGTGACCTCGCCCAGATGGCTGAGCGCCTGCCTGAGGATGCTGCCCCAGAGCGACCGATCTAGCGACCTGCCTCGAGGGCGCGCTCAAGCATCAGTCGAAGCCTGTGCGCCGCCGGCCAGGTGGTGGCATGCGCAGTACCGTGCGGAACCGGAACCGTGTCGGAACCGGCCTCTAACGGGCAGGCGTGCCAAGGTGGCAGACCCAACGCTCTGAACAGCGCAGCCGAATCGCGCATCGCGAATGCCTGGAGCGCTGCGCCGGTCGGCCCCGCGACCCTGCTCCGGCGCAGATTCCGCCGCTTCGTTGGCACGGCTCAGCGGCCGGGTGGGCGGCCTGGTCCGTCGCGAAGCGGCTCGACATCGAGGTGGAGCTGCTTCAGGGCCTGGAGCATCTGCGAGCGTGCATCCTGCTCAATGCGCACTGCCGCGTGAGCTCTCAGCACGCCGAACCGATCCGAGACCAGCAGCCCGTCCCGCTCGATCGCCTGGCGGGCCTCCTGGGCACGCTGGGCGGCCCTGGCGGCGGCAGCCAGGAGCTGCAGCCCACCGGCATCGCAGATCCCGTACTCGCTCGCCACGCCGTTCCACAGCTCGAGGCCTTCGCCGGCAAGGTCTGCCGGCGCCGGCGGCGTCTCGGTCGTCGCCAGGCCGCCGATGCTGAGTTGATGGACGTTGCCTAGCATCTGACCTCCGGAAAACTCATTCCTGAGACCTCCATTTTTTTCGCGTTCACCTATGGCCGCGGTGTCCGGAAGTGCCCCTGGAATCTCGAGACACCCCCCCACCCCTCAGTGAAGCCGGCGAGCGCCCTCGACATAGCTGTCAGCCTCGGGCAGCCTCACCCAGCAGTGAAAGCCGCCCAGGTCCAGCACAGCGAGCTCCCATTTTGGGAAGATCGCGACGATGGACACGTCGCCATCGCATGCCTCCACCAGGTGCGCGTCGAGCGGCGCCACACGCGCTGCGATTGCCTCGAGCTCGGTCTCCGAGGGAAACAGCATGAGCCTAGTCATCGGCGGCCTCGCCGCGCTGCTCCAGCTCACCGACCCGCGCCTCAAGGGCTCGTAGCGCGTTGCCGATCCGGACCTCGTTCTCGAGCTCGGCCAACCGCGAACCGTGGCTACGCTCGAGCTTGTTCAGACGCTCGCGCTGCTCAGCAAGTACACGCTCCATGTTGCTGAGCAGATCGAGCAGGTGTTCTGCAACGCCCTCCGTGTGCCGCTTGATGACGCGCCCTATGGCTTTGATTTCGTCAGGTGTGATGGCCACGGCTATCCTCCGGGATCAGGAGCTGCCGGCCAGGGCCAGCCCGGTAAGCACCGCCGAGGCCGTCGGCCTCAGTCGCTCGAACCCAAAGAACCTCTGGGCACGCAGCGCGGTGAGGTTGTCTTGCCACAGTGAGGTCAGCGGCTGGCTACTATCCGCCGGATCGGCGAGGCGCAGCGTGGCGGCTGAGGCAGCATCGAGCACGATGACATCACTCGCCGCCGCGATCTGAACGCAGTCGAACGCGAGGATACGATCATCGCCGAGCTCATCAGAGACAAGCACTGGCACACCGGCGATACGCCCGCCCTGCGGCCCCATGTCTGCGAACGCGAAACCACCGCCGGTGTCAGTCATCGTCGCCAGGCGCGCCGCGTTATCTGCCGAGACCACCAAGCGAGGCTCCGACCGCGCCCCGAGCTTGAGCTCGAGCAGCAGCTCCCCGAGGTCCGCGGCAACAGCGGCAGCAGTCGACCCGGAGCTCGGCACAGTGGCCGCGATGGAATCAGCGAGCTCGCCCAGGAATACTTGATCGACAACCGCAGCGACGGCGCCCTGGAGCTCACGCTCCAGCAGATCCAGTGCGGGATCGCCACCGACGCGCAACAGCTCGGCGGCAACCGCGACGGCTGCTGTGGCATGCCGCAGTTCGAGCTTGCCGCCGGACAGCGAGAGCCGACTGATGGGCCGCCAGCTTGCCGCTGTCTGGGAGTTACCGACCGCACCGACCGTGACCACGCCGACCGAGCCCTCGAGTGGCACCCGAGTCATCAAGGCGAGGGCCGCATCGAAAACGCCGACTTGGCGTAGCGACTCGACAAAGCCCGCGCCGACGCGTTGATGGTCGACGAGAGTAGCCGCCCATGTGGCATCGCTCGTGGTGCCTGCAGCCACAGCAGCACGCAGGATCGAGGCGGGCCGCTCCCATCCGCGAGCCGCGGCAACGTCCTGCGCGGCTACCGGGTCGCCGGCACCGATAATCAGCGCGGCAGCGTATCGGGAAAAGTCTCGAGCGTCTGCGCGTGTGGCAGGATCACGAAAATAGTACGGTGGCATCGGTCCACTCCGTTGAAACACTCCAGCATCATGGGCGCAGCGCGACCCGCCGACTAGTCACTTTTGTCATCGTTTGTCACTGTTTGTCCACTTTTGCGCCTGGGTAGCATCAATCGCACTCGCTCGCCACTAGCGCGCCCAGTGAACGGAGCTCCACCTCGAGCCGGCCGCCGACTTTTCGCGCGATGAGATCCTCGCAGCCGCCGCCGGGCAGCCCCTGTTCGATCCAGCGGCGAAGTGTCCGCGGGTGGCGGTTGACCAAGCGCGCGGCATCTTTGAGC
>REEU01000215.1 GCA_007694905.1 Gammaproteobacteria bacterium
GCGCTGCACGGTGCCAACGTTGTGATCTCCTCGCGCAAGGCGGACGCCTGCCAGGTCGTCGCCGACGAGATCAACGCCCAGCTCGGAGCAGGCGCATCGAACAAGGCCATCGTCATTCCCGCCCACATCGGCGACAAGGCGGCTCTGCAGCAGCTTGTGGATCAGACCCACGAGCAGCTCGGTGCCATCGATGTCCTGGTCTGCAATGCCGCGGTGAACCCGGTCTATGGTCCGTCCAAGGACATTCCGGACTCGGCGTTCGAGAAGATCATGCAGTGCAACGTGCTCTCCAATCACTGGCTGTGCCACATGGTGCTGCCGGAAATGGAGGCCCGCGGCGACGGCTCCATCATCATCGTCTCCTCCGTTGGCGGGCTGAAGTCCAGCAACGTCATCGGGACCTACAACATCTCCAAGGCCGCCGACTTCCAGCTCGTCCGCAACCTGGCGGCCGAGTACGGCCCGCATGGCATCCGCGTCAACGCCATCGCACCGGGACTGATCCGGACCGACTTCGCCCGCGCTCTGTGGGAGAACCCGAAGACGCTGGAGCGGGTGACCTCCACGCTGCCCCTGCGGCGCATCGGGGAGCCGGAGGAACTGGCCGGTGTCGCCGTATTCCTGGCTTCGAAGGCGGGCTCCTACGCCACCGGTCAGGGCTGGGTCGTGGACGGCGGTTCCACCATCGTCTGATGCTGAGCTACCGGCACGGCTTTCACGCCGGCAACTTTGCCGATGTGCACAAGCACTGCGTGCTGGTCGAGGTGCTCGACTACCTCAAGCGCAAGGCGAAGCCGCTCAGCTACATCGACACCCATGCCGGCGGCGGCAGCTACGATCTCGCCTCGGACTTTGCGCAGAAAAAGCGCGAGTTCGACGATGGGATCGGCAGGCTGTGGGCGGACGAGGGGCGTCCGCTCGCGCGCTACCTGACCTGCGTCCGGACCTTCAACGCGGACGCTGAGCTCACGCAGTACCCTGGCTCGCCCGCCCTGGCCCGCATGCTGCTCGGCGCCGAGGACCGCCTGATTCTGTTCGAACGCCATCGCAACGAGGCGCTGTCCCTGCGCGGGTGGGCGGAAGGGGATCGACGCGTGACGGTGCGCGAGGAGGACGGCTTTTCCGGCTGCATCGGGTTGCTGCCGCCGCCGTCCCGCCGTGGCCTGCTGCTGATGGATCCTGCCTACGAACTGAAGAGCGACGATGACGACGTCGTCCGGACGCTGGCCGCCTGTCACCGTCGTTTCGGCACAGGCGTCTATCTGTTGTGGTATCCGGTGGTGGACCGGTCGCGGACCGAAGCCATGCTCGCGGCGCTGGTGGCGACGGGGATCCGTCGCATCGATCGCTACGAACTGGGGGTCGCGCCTGATGGCGAGGGTTTCGGCATGACAGCCAGCGGCTTGCTGGTGATCAATCCGCCGTTCACGCTGCGTTCCACAATGGAACAGGTCTTGCCATGGCTGGCGCAACGGCTGGGCCGCGAGGGCCAGGGCTGGTCGCGATGCGAAACGCTGGTCAGCGAGTAGGGCGGGCGCCCGGGCGTCAGGTGGGTTGGCGGAAGAAGGCGAGCAGGGCGGCGGTGGTTTCTGCGGGTGCCTCTTCGGGCAGGAAGTGTCCGCCGGGGATCGGCTGACCGCGAACGTCATCGGCCCAGCGCTGCCATACCGTCACGTAGCGGTCGTCCGCAAGAGCGCCTTCCCGTTCCCCCCACAGCACGAGCAGCGGACAGCGGATGCGGCGTCCTGCCTCCCGGTCAGCGCGATCGATGGCGATGTCGTGGGTGGCCCCGGCCCGATAGTCGTCGCAGGTGGCCCGGATCGTTTCAGGGTCGCGGAAGGCTGCAGCGTAGGCGGCGAAGGCTTCTGCTTCGATGGCGTCCTTGCGCCCGAGCCAGCTCCTCAGCAGGTTCCCGAGGAAGGCGTCCGGGTCGGCGCAGATCATGGGCTCGGGGACGCCGGACGGCTGGGCCAGGAAGTACCAGTGCCAGGCCGCCAGGCCGCGGGTGCCGGTGAGGCCTTCCCAGGTGTCCAGAGTCGGCATGATGTCCAGGGTGGCCAGCCGCAGCACCCGTTCCGGATGGTCCAGGGTCAGGCGGTAGGCGACACGGCCGCCGCGATCGTGGCCGGCAAGCATGAAAGTCTGGAACTCAAGCGCGGCCATCAGCTCGACCATGTCTGCGGCCATGGTCCGCTTGGCGTAGCCGCTGCTGTCGGCGCCCGCTGCCGGTTTGTCGCTGGCGCCGTAGCCACGCAGATCCGGCGCGACCACCGTGAAATGCTCTGCCAGGCGCGGCGCAACGTGGCGCCAGAGCACGTGGGTCTGGGGATAGCCGTGGAGCAGGAGCAGCGGCGGGCCGGAACCGCCGATGGCCGCGTGGATGTGGATGCCGTTGGCGGCAACCCGGCGGTGATCGAATCCTGCCAGCATGCGCGGCCTCTCCTTTGGGCGGGGCGCTCATGGTCGCATCATCGCCTCTGGGCGAACACGACGCCCGCGCCGGCCCCGTCGGCTTTCCCTGGGCGCTGCAGGCGCTTATCCTCGCGCGCTTCGCACGCAGGCGCTGTGGACGGGAACGTCGCATGAGCACGGCGGAAAAAGTCTACCTGCAACTCACGGGCGACGACGAAGGCCGCGTGTGCAGGGACATTCCGCAAGAGGCCTGCGACGCGCAGCCGGAGAACTTCCTCAAGCACGTGGTGGCCCTGGCGGCCACCAAGACCGGCGACGGCCTGGCAGATGCCAAGCTGGTTCTCGCCTGGCTCATGGGTGCGCTCGGTGCGCCGTCTTATCTGCTGGGTTTTCTGGTGCCCGTGCGGGAATCCGGAGCGCTGCTGCCGCAGCTGATCACGGCAGGCAGCATTCGCGCCCTGCCGCTGCGCAAGTGGGCCTGGGCGGCAGGGAGTCTGGTGCAGGGACTGGCGGTGATCGGCATGGGCGTGGTGGCGCTGACCCTGAGCGGCGCAGCGGCGGGCTGGAGCCTGCTCGGCCTCCTGGCGCTCATGGCGGTGGCCCGCAGCGTGTGTTCGGTGAGCCACAAGGATGTCCTCGGCAAGACCGTCTCCAAATCCACCCGCGGTACTGCCACCGGGACGGCGAGCACCATCGCATCGGCCCTCGTGCTTGTGTTCGGGTTGTTGCTGTCAGGCGGAATCCTGGAGCTGAGTATCGGTACCATCGCCGTGGTGCTGTGGGTGGCCGGCGTGCTCTGGATCATCGCTGCCGCAGCGTTCACGACGCTGGCTGAGAAGCCGGGCGCGACCGAGGGCGGCGGCAACGCGCTGACGGTGGCCTTTGCTCAGTTCGGACTGCTGAAGACGGACGCAGAGCTGCGTCGTTTCATTCTGACCCGGGCGCTGCTCATTGCCACCGCGCTGGCGCCGCCCTTCCTGCTCGCGCTTGCGGGCCGCTCCGGCGGGGCGGAGCTCGGTGAGCTCGGTACGTTCGTCATCGCGGCCTCTCTGGCGGCGGTGGCGAGTACCTACATCTGGGGGCGGATGTCCGATGTGTCGAGTCGTCGGGTGCTGTGCTACGCGGGGCTGATCGCCTCTGTGCCGCTGCTTGCGGCAGCGGGCGTCGGCCTTCTGCACCCGGACCTGCTCACTGTGCCGCTGCTGCTGCCGTCACTGCTCTTCGTCCTCATGATCGCCCATCAGGGCGTGCGTCTGGGCCGAGCCACGCACGTGGTGGACATGGCCGATGAGGACACCCGCGCCGCCTATACCGCGCTGTCGAACACCGTGATCGGCGTGCTGCTGCTGCTGGGCAGCGCATTCGGTGCCATCGCCGAAGTCTATGGTGAGGCGGTGCTGCTCGGGCTGTTTGCGCTGATGTGCCTCGTGGCTGCGGCCTCGGCGCTCCGGCTCGAGGAGGTGCAGGCGGTCGATTGAGCGGTTGCGCGTAGTGATGCCGCTGGGCGCCGCTGCCGCAGCGCGCTACAGTGGTCACTCATCCCGCTAGATGTTCCTGCGGGACAGTCTGCAGAGGTCATCATGCAAATCCGGGTCGGCTACGACATGCGCTACGACTGTCCACAGCCCACGCCGATGATCCTGACGCTGAGCATCCACTACACGCGGGTGTCGGACATCATCCGGCCGGATCATCTGATCACGGTCCCGACGGTGCCCATGTCCGTGTATCGGGACAGTTTCGGCAACTGGTGCACGCGCATCGTCGCGCCTCCGGGGGGCGTCCGCCTGACTGCGGATGCGCTGCTCAACGATAGCGGCCAGCCGGATCCGCTGCAGTTTGATGCCGTGCAGCATCCGGTGGAGCAGCTGCCGGAGGAGACGCTGCTGTTTCTGCTGGGCAGCCGCTACTGCGAGACGGACGTACTGTCGCAGGCGGCCTGGGATCTGTTCGGCAACACGCCACCGGGCTGGCCCCGGGTGCAGGCGGTGTGCGACTTCGTCCACAACCACATCCGCTTCGGCTACGAATTCGCGCGCCCCACCAAGACGGCTGCGGAAGCATTCAATGAAGGTGCCGGCGTCTGCCGTGACTATGCCCATCTGGGTGTGGCGTTCTGCCGGGCACTCAATATTCCGGCGCGCTACTGCACTGGATACCTGGGTGATATCGGCATACCACCGCCCTACGGGCCGATGGACTTTGCAGGCTGGTTCGAGGCGTACCTGGGGGGGCAGTGGTGGACGTTCGACCCGCGCAACAACGAGCGGCGCATCGGACGGGTGCTGATGGCACGCGGGCGGGATGCGGCGGACGTGGCGCTGAGTAACACCTTCGGGCCGAATACCTTGGCTCATTTCAAGGTCTGGGCGGACGAGGTGACGACCGCGAGCGCGTAATCGTCAGGCGCGGCGCCGCCCGAGCCGCCGCATGCGGAGCACCCTACGCGGGCCGAGCGCACGCGCTCGGGCCTACAGAGGGGGGCCGAGTGACGTTTGTATGCGAGCGCGTGTACGCGCCGCCCTAACCGAGCGCACGCGCCGCCCGGGCCTAGAATTGCGGTTTCTGGATGTCGGGAGGCGGGGATGGGCGAGGTGCCCTGGCGGATGGAGCGTGCGAGCCTCGATGAGGCGCCGATCCGCGCGCTGCTCGCGGCGCAGTTCCCTGAGCTGAGCGTGACCCGGGTCGAGCGTCTCGGCGAAGGCTGGGACTGCGAGACCTGGCTCGTCGACAGCACCTGGGTGTTCCGGTTTCCTAAGCGTGCCGAGGTGCAGCCTTCCCTGGCGCGGGAGCGCGCTCTGCTGCCGCTGTTGGCGAAACGACTACCTGTGCGTGTACCCGTCCCGGAGTGGATCGGTAAATCCGGTGCCTTGTTCCCGTTCGATTTCTCTGGCTATCGCCTGGTCCCCGGACGCACCTGGGACTGGGCGCGGCGACCATCGCGGCCGCTGTCCGCTTTCGAGGACGATCTCGTCCGGCTTCTGAATGTGCTGCACGGCATTACGGCCCTGGCGCGGCAGGCGCTGGGCGACGAGGCCCACCTGGAAGCGCATGCCCCCATGGACTGGCATGCGGAATTGCTTCGGGTGCGCCCCGTCCTCGAGGCCCACTTCGCTGCCGACAGCCGGCTGGCCGCACTGCTCGATGCCGCGGCTGAGGTTCCGGAGCCCTTCGCCGGCACGTCGGTGCTGCTGCACTACGATCTGGCCGAGGATCACGTGCTGATGGACGATGCAGGCCGCATCCTAGGTGTCATCGACTGGGCGGATGCGGGTCTCGGCGATCCTGCGGTGGACATGATCGAGCCGACGGCCTGGCTGGGCCCGGCCTTTCTCGAACGCCTGCTGGCGCGCTATGCGCATCCCGTCGATGCAGGCCTGCGCCATCGCGTTCGCTACGGCGCCGGGCTGCTCGCCCTTTTGAACCTGGCCTATGCACTGGAACGAGGCAACGCGGACCGGGCGGCTCGCCTGCGGCGGCACCTGCTCGAGGTGATGCTCCCCAACGGTGAGCTGTTCCCGGAGTGAAGCGAGCGCCCGCGGCCAGCTTCTGCGACCGGAACCAGGGCTCGAACAGCCGCGCGGTTCAGGGGACCGGTGACATGCCGCCATCCATGTTGATGGCGCAGCCGGTGACGTAGGAGCCCTGTTCCGAGGCGAGGAAACAGGCCAGGTTCGCGCACTCTTCCGCCTCGCCCATGCGGCCCATCGGCAGGCGCTTGCCGATGCTGTCGATGTGCTCCTCGAGGCTGCGATTGCCGTCGCTGGCCTCCCACCAGCGCTTCACCTGCTCCGACTTGATGAGGCCGATCAGCAGGGCGTTGACGAGGACGTTGTGGGGCGCGCCTTCGTTGGCCAGAACCTTGGTGAGTGCGAGTCCCGCAGCTCGGCTGACCGAAGTCGGCGCCGAGTTCGCCGGCGGCGCCTTGGCTGCCGTGTTCAGCAGATTGATGATGCGTCCGAAGCGCCGTTCCTTCATGCCCGGCAGCACCAGCCGGGACAGGCGGATGGCGGCGAACAGCTTCAGGTCGAGGTCCGCCTGCCACATGGCGTCGGTGACCTCCTCGAACGGCGCGGTGCTGGCCTGGCCGGCATTGTTGACCAGGATGTCCACCGGTCCAAGTTCCGCCACGACGCGCTCGTGCGCGGCCTGGATCTGCCCGGCGTCGCTGACGTCGCAGGCATACGCTCCCACCGTTCCGCCGGTCGCTTGTTCGAGTGCTGTACGGGCCGCATCGAGCACGTCCTGGCGGCGCGCGAGAATGGCGACGCGGGCACCACTGTCGAGAAAGCGCTGGGCCATGGCGTAGCCGAGGCCCTGGCTGCCGCCGGTGATGAGCGCGGTGCGCCCGGTCATGCTGACCTGCATGGTGCTGCGCTCCTCAAGCGTGGTTCCGGATGTCATGGCTGGCATGCAGTGTAATCTACCGCCGGGAGGGTCTGGAGTGCGGGTCGGTGCGCAGCCACGCAGCCACGCAGCCACGCAGCCACGCAGCCATCGGTCGGAGGATTCACTTCATCGGCAGCAGTTGCAGTGGCAAGAGCACGCTCGCTGCGCGCCTCGCCGCTGCGCTGGACGTGCCTGCCGTGGAGCTGGATGCGTTGAACTGGCTGCCGGGCTGGGTGGGGCTCAACGCCACCGACCCGGCCGAACTCGAACGCAGGCTGACAGCGGCGACGGCCGGCGACGGCTGGGTGGTGGCGGGGTCCTACACAGCGTTCTGCCAGCGCACGTTCTGGCAGCGTCTGGAAACCCTCGTCTGGCTCGATCTGCCCATGCCGGTGCTGCTGACGCGCGTGCTGCGGCGTTCCTGGCGGCGCTGGCGGCAGCAAGAACTGCTCTGGGGGACCAACGTGGAGCGCTTCTGGCCGCAGCTGGCGGTGTGGCGGAAGGAAGAGTCGCTGGTGTTTTGGATCGTCACGCAGCACGCCCGCAAGCGCCGTCAGATGCTGGCCGCAGTTCAGGACCCGCGCTGGCGCCACATCCGCTTTCTGCGGCTGGCATCGAGGCGGCAGGTGGAGGCGTTCGCAGCGGAGGTGGAGGCGGCGGGTCAGGTCTTCGAGTAGGCCGGTGTTCCCTCGCTCACCCGTTCTGGTCGGCAGTGTCCGCGCAGCCACTCGGTGAGCTCGTCCTCGCTGATCGCTCCCTCAGCGAGGCCGAGGAAGATGGGATAGCGGTCTGCAAGGGGACCGATCATGTCCCACCCATTGAGGATGAGGAACGTCCGACAAACGACGTAGGCGGTTCGCTTGTTGCCGTCGACGAACGGATGATTGCGCGCGATGCCCGCGGCATAGGCAGCGGCCAGAGTGGGGATGTCGACGTCCTGACCGTAGGCCAGCCGCTGTTGGGGGCGTGCAAGTGCGGACGCCAGGGCACCTTCATCCCGGACCCCGCCCGGTCCACCATGCTCGGCAAGTTGTCGATCGTGGATGGCCTGCGCCAGATCTACGCCGATCCAGATTGGTTCGCGATCGAAGCTCATTGTGCGAGTTTCCTGAGCAGATCACGGTCTTCGCGCATGATGCGCTCCGCCACTTCCATCTGATCCGCGAACTCCGGGTCGTAGGGGGTCAGGCGGATGCCGTCCGGCGTCTCCAGGATCAGCAGTTCGTCGCCACGACCGACGCGCAGCTTTTCCAGCAGATCCTTGGGCAGCACGACGCCGGTGGAATTGCCGATGGCAGTGAGTTTGACGCGGCGGGACATGGCGAGGCCTCCGGTGGACGTTCAGGCGAATAATAACAAATGTTTTAACAGGTGGCGTCGCGAACCCGCTGCCCGGGCGACGGTAAGGTTCACGTGAACAGCTTGCAGGTCGCGGGTGCGTCCGCGGTCCCGATGGACGGGTCGTTGACGGCGGAGGCTGCTGCGGGCCCACAATGGGCCAATGTGCTGGAGCTTCCGGAGGGGAACCTGTGACGACGTTCGGTGTGCTGGTGTTCGATGGGGCCGAGGAGCTGGATTTCGTCGGCCCCTGGGAGATGCTCAGGGTCTGGAGCAAGTACGCCGGCGGACCCGAGCGTTGCCTCATCGTCGCCGAGGCGGCGCGGCCGGTGATCTGCGCCAAGGGTCTGTCCGTGAATCCGGACGTGGCCATCGCGGACTGTCCGCAGCTGGACTGGCTGCTGATTCCCGGCGGTGAGGGCACGCGCAGGGAGGTGGACAATCCGCCGCTGACCCGGTTCGTCGCCGAGCAGGCCGCAGGCGCGCGCGCGATGCTGTCGGTGTGCACCGGCAGCTTCGTCCTACATGCGGCGGGACTTCTGGGCGGACGGCGTGCGACCACGCACTGGGGTTCACTCGGTCGGCTGCGGGAACTCGGTGACGTCACCGTCGTCGAGGAACGCTTCGTCCGCGACGGTGACATCTGGACCTCGGCAGGCGTCTCCGCCGGCATCGACCTGATGCTCGCGTTCATCGCCGATGAGGCCGGCGCACAGACCGCGGGCAAGGTGCAGTTCTACGCCGAGTACTATCCGCTGGATTGCCGCTACGGTGATGCGGCGGACGGTCCGGAAGCACCGGCCTATCTGCGCGCCGGATCCGAGGCAGGCAGCGCGTGAGCGACGAGGTCGCGCCCCAGCCTCGGCAAGGATGGCCGGGGCTCCTTGATCGCGTCATCGGACCGGGCGCCAGCCGTGGCGAGTGGGTGCTGAATGTCGTCCCCGCCCTGATTGCTGCGCTGCTGGCTCCGCTTTACGCCTGGGTGGTGGATGTCCACTGGCACGCTTTGCTGTACGTCGTGGCGGGCCTGCTGGCTCTGGACATGGTGGGTGGTGTGGTCACGAATGCCACGGCCAGCGGACGGCGCTGGTACCACCGGCCCGGCCTGGGCTGGGGCGCGCAGCTCGGCTTCGTCGGCATGCATCTGCTGCACCTGCTGCTGGTGTCCTGGCTGTTCCTGTCCTGGGACCCGTTCTGGGTGGTCGCCGCAGGTGGCTGGCTGCTGTTTGCGGCGGTCGCCATCCTCGGCGCGGCAGCTCCGCTGCGCCGGCCGTTGGCCATGCTGGCGTATGTCATTGCACTGCTTCTGGCGCTGTTCGTTCTGCCGCAACCGGAGGGCCTGGAGTGGTTCCTGCCGCTGTTCTATCTGAAGCTGCTTGTCAGCCATCTGTCCGGAGCGTGAGCATGAGGTGGGCGGGGATGGGGAGAGCATGATGTCGGATCAGGCGCGCCTGGATGCCTTCGTCCGAGAGGCGCTGACGGCGGGACGGTCCCGGTCGGACATCAGGACCGCCCTCGTTGATGCCGGCTGGCCGGCTGCGGCCGTGAATGAGGCCCTGGGGCGCTACGCCGAAGTGGCCTTCGATCCACCGGTGCCGCGACCGGCGCCTGCGACCTCGCCGCGGGAAGCTTTCCTGTATCTGGTGGCGTTCTCGACCCTGTATCTCAGCGCCTGGCACTTAGGCGGCCTGCTGTTTCAGTTCATCGACCTGGCCCTGCCGGATGCGGCCGAGCGGACCTGGCAGGGCGAGGTGGCACGCGGTCGCATCCGCTGGGCGGTGGCGGTGCTCGTGGTGGCCTTTCCGGTGTTCCTGCTGGTTTCGAGGCGGATCCTGCTTGACCTGGATCCGTCCCGTACCGGCAGCGTCGGTCGCTGGCTCACCTGGCTGACGCTGTTTCTCGCCACGCTGGTGCTGCTCGGCAACCTGGCTGCGCTGATCTACCAGCTGCTCGGAGGGGCGCTCACGCTGCGCTTCGTGCTCAAGGTCCTGGTGGTGGCGCTGATCGCAGGTGGCATTTTCGGCTATTACCTGCGCCAGCTCAGGCGCATGGATCCGCCGGAGCCGAGCCGATGACCCTGGAAAGGTCGCTGGCCACAGGCGTGTCCGCGGTGGTGATCCTCGCGGTGGTGGCGGGGCTGGTGGTGCTCGGGTGGCCGGCCGAGGAACGCAGTCGCATGCTCGACGCGCGGCGGGTGGAGGATCTCAGCGTGCTGACGCAGGCGGTGAGGCGTCACTACCGGCGGGAAGGGACCCTGCCTGAGCGTATCGAGGACATTCACGGCGGGGTGGATGCGTCCTGGCTGCAGGATCCGCGTACGGGTGCGGTCTACAGTTATCGTGTCGTCGATGGAGAGACGTTCGAGCTCTGCGCCGACTTCGAACAGGTTGCCGTGCGTCCGCATTGGCCGGTGCCGCGGGACGATGAGCCGTTCCGGTTCCACGAGGCCGGGCCGCAGTGTTTCGAAATCCCGGTGACCCTTGAGGCTGACATGCGCCCGGTCGACCCCGCGCGCCGCTGAGGGCCCGTCGGGCCCACAGCGCCCGTCAGTGGACGAAGTCCAGCGTCAGCAGCAGGCGCGGAGTCTCCGGTCCGATGTGGGGTGACCGATGAACGATGCCACCCACACGTCCGCCGAGCCAGCCTTCACCGCGGAACAGGGCGATGGCCCAGGGTTCGATGCTGCAGATCGACTCGTCGCGGGCAAGCGCGCGCAGCGGCAGATCCGTGCACCCGAGCCGGCTGCGATCCACGTGCTCTTCGGGCAGCCACTCCGTACCGCGGCCGCCATAGGTGGTGATCAGGCGACAAGGGACGTGATCGACATGGAAGCGGGGACACATGGGTCCGTCCAGGGTCGCGAGGCGCATGCCCACCGCGTCGAGTTCGAACAGGCTGCTGAACAGATCCACCTGCAATTGGAGGTCCTCGCACCAGGCCTGGTAGCCGGGGAGTGTGGTCAGCGCGTGACCCATGCGGCCTAGAGCGCAGGACAGCGAGGCCGCGAGCGGCTCCCCAGGTGATACGACGAGTTCCACCGCCGGCAGGCAGCGGCGCTGCAGCACTTCCGTGACGAACGCGGTGACCGTCGGCTCCTGCTCGCGGCGGGCGACTGCCAGGTGGATATGCGGCTCATAGACGGCAGCGAGTTCGCCGAGGTCGCGACCGATGTGAGCATGCTCATGCATGGGTCGTGGCCTCGTCTTCGACTTCCTCGCGTAGCCACTGCGGAAACGGGTCCGGGAAGGTGCGCCAGGCCGTAGGTCCGAGCGCGAGTTCGGCATCGTCGAGCAGGCAGGCATCGAGCGCTGTGCGGGCGGCCATGGCGTCCATGCCCTGGCCAATGAACACGATCTCCTGGCGGCGGTCGCCGTAGGGGTGGGACCAGCGGCGCATGATCTGGTCCACTGCTTCCAGTTCCGAAGGCCACTGGGCTTTGTCCACCGCCGCCCAGAACAGGCCGGCGAAGCCGTGGTTCATGATGCCTCCGGCCTGGGACCAGGACCCGGCCAGATCGGGACGCGTCGCGAGCCAGAAATAGCCTTTCGAGCGCAGCAGATTGCCGTGCTTCCAGCCGGCGGACAGGAAGTCGAACAGGCGCTGGGGATGGAATGGGCGGCGCGCTTCGTAGACGAAACTCGAGATGCCGTACTCTTCGGTCTCCGGGACGTGCTCACCGCGCATTTCCTTGAGCCAGCCGGGGGCGAGCGAAGCGCGTTCGAAGTTGAAGCGGCCGGTGTCGAGCACCCGGTCCAGCGGGACCCGACCCTGTTCGGCATGGACGATGTCCGCGTCCGGATTCAGGCGTCTGAGCACTGCCGTCAGGGCAGCCAGCGCCTCAGGTTCGACCAGGTCGGTCTTGCTGATCACGAGGACGTCACAGAACTCGATCTGGTCCACCAGCAGGTCGGCGACGTTGCGGTCATCCTCTTCGCCGAGGGATTCGCCCTTTTCCTGCAAGCTCAGCGCTTCGTGGTAGTCGTGGGGGAAGTTCGCGGCATCCACCACGGTGACCATGGTGTCCAGCCGTGCCACGTCGCCGAGGCTGACGCCGGACTCATCGCGGAACGTGAAGGTCTCCGCCACCGGCAGCGGCTCGGAGATGCCGGTGGACTCGATCACGAGGTAATCGAAGCGGCCTTCCTGCGCCAGCCGTGATACCTCCAGCAGCAGGTCCTCGCGCAGGGTGCAGCAGATGCAGCCGTTGCTCATCTCCACCAATCGCTCTTCGCCGCGATGCAGGTCCACCTCGCTGCGGACGGTGGCGGCGTCGATGTTCACCTCGCTCATGTCGTTGACGATCACCGCGACGCGGCGACCCTCACGGTTGTTGAGAATGTGATTGAGCAGGGTGGTCTTGCCGGCACCAAGAAAGCCGGAGAGAACGGTCACGGGAAGCATGGGCTGAGCCTGCGTGCTGATCGAATTTACTTAAGTTATAACATAACATTTTGAGACCGCAAGCGCTGCCTTTTCGAACGTGCAGTGGCCGAGCAAGGCGGGCGCGACACGGAGCTTCAGGCAGCATGCTCGCGCCTTCCCGTGTTGCAGCGGACAAGGCGGTCACTTGACCGCGCGGCAACCCTCGTTAGACTACTGCCCAACTTTTCGCAGAGAGGAAGCGCTGTCTTGGAACCCTGGAGTCGTCGCGCTCACCGGAGCGCCGAACGTACCGGGTCCGTGCAGGAAGCAGCGACGGCCTGATACCCATCGCGCCGTCGACCACCTGCCGCGACCCGTCAGGACGCAAGGTCGGCCCGGCGCGGAGTCCCGCACCAGCCCTTGCCCCAGTTCGTTTATCTCCGGACCGCTCGATGCGTCCGGGATGCCGGTGCGGTCGTTGAAGGCACCGACACCACGCGGCAGCAAAGCCTCGTCAGAATCATCCAGTCGTGAACCCAAGGGGGACGTATGGAAGAGGCGGTGCAGCAGGACCCAGTGAAGCAGCCACTGCGCGAGCTGATCATTGCCGGCGCTTACGAGACCCTGGCGGAACGATTGCCGGACGAACACGTTCAGGACATCGCCGAGGCGCTCGCGGACTTCGAGCCCAGCATGGTGCTCGAAGTGTTCAACATGCTGCCCGCGGAGGAACGGCCCGAAGTTTTCGCCTACCTCAGCCCGCCGCAGCAGTACCAGATTCTCAATGCCGCTGACGACGACGTCGGCATTCCGTTGCTGCGCGCCCTGCCTGCGGACGACCGGACCTCGCTGCTCGAGTCCCTTAAGCCGGAGCAACTCCAGGAGATCCTGCGCCTGCTCGCGCCCGCGGAAGTCCGCAACGCCATGGAGCAGCTCGGCTATCCCGAGCAAAGTGCCGGGCGACTGATGAACACGGATTTCGTGACCGTACGCCCGAACTGGTCGCTGGCCCGGGGCCTGGATCACGTCCGCCGCCAGGGTCATCAGGGCGACGGCGTCAACACGCTCTACGTCACTGACCATCGCGGACGCCTGCAGGGGACGATCAGTCTCAAGCGCCTCGTGCTCGAAGCGCCGGACAAGGAGGTCCAGAGCCTCATCTCCTCACCCCCCGTGAGCATCGACCCCAGCGAGAGCCGCAATGAGGCCGTGCGCGCCATCCAGCACTACGACATCACGGCGCTCCCCGTCGTGGACAAGCACGGTGTGCTCCTCGGTGCGGTGACCGTGGATGACGTCATGGACGTAGTCGAGGAGGAGGCCACGGAGGACTTCCACAAGCTCGGTGGTGTCGGCGTGGTCGGCCTCAGCCTGCGCGACGCCCGGCCGTCGCTGCTGTATCGCAAGCGGGTCGGCTGGCTCGTCCTGCTGGTGTTCATGAACATCTTCGGCGGCGCGGGCATCGCCTACTTCGAGGC
>REEU01000005.1 GCA_007694905.1 Gammaproteobacteria bacterium
AGGCCTGAGTCTGCGGGCTTTGGCGCGTCGGGCGGGCACGTCGCACGCGACGATCCGGGCATACGAGACCGGACCGAAGGTGCCGGGGCGCTCCCAATGCCGATCTGGAGCCCGCTGACACCCTGGACCAGCTGAACCCCGCCTGCAGACGCTAGCGCATCGCGGTCGGATAAGACCGGCGGCAGAACCCTCACATTGAAGAATCCTGCCCTGGTCCGGACCGACTCGACGCCCTAACCGTTCACCGCCAACCGGGACGCCTTTTCCCTTAACGCCTGCGTCGCCTGTCAGGCCCATCAGCGCGACCGGCTCGAACGGCTGTGCCGCAACCTTGGCCCCACTGGAGTGCGGCGCCCGCCCGTGGCCAGGCCGATCTGGCCCGAAACCGGTCAGTCGCCATCGCTCGCTATCAGCGAATCCCGCGCGGTCCGAAAGGCATCTAGCAAAGCTTGGTGGGCGGTCAGGCCTTCGATGCAGTAGGCGTTCAGGAATTGCCGGCCGGCAAAGAGCTTCTGGTCCGTTCCTGTCAGTTTTGCACGCGCGCAGATTGACTCCCATTGCGCGGCAATGGTGGTGATCTGCTCCGCGATGATCTTTGCGGCATCGTCGGCGCCGAGCAGAAAAGCGTGGGCCGCCGCCAGACAACCCGCGAGCGTACTCATGCGGTTTTCATCCTTGATCAGCATGGCTTGTGTCGCCTCGTTGCCCGTCCTGCCTTGTGGGCAGATGTCGTAGGCCGGGGTGAGGGTGAGGCTCTTGCCGTCCCAGAAAGCGGCATGGTTGCGGGCATGATCGTCCGTGTTGCCGGACAGGATGTTGAATACGATTCGACCGTAGAGCTCCTCGAGCGTGTCCTTCGGGGCGGTGAAGCGGTGGCGGATGATTTCGGCGAGGTCCTCATAGGACGCATAGCGCGCCATCATCTCATCGAGGCCGAGCATCGTCAGAGCTGACACCATGGCTTTTCGTTGCCAGCCGCTATCGGCTTTGACACGGTCGAAGCGTTCGATCAGCAGCACGTCCTTGCCGCCGGCCTCGATCATGGAGACGGGGGCAACGTTCAGGCCGCACGCAGCGGCAAGCTGCATGGCAATAAATTCAGCCTTCACGACGCTGTAAAGGTCCGTGCTTGACGAGAATTTCGCGATCAGCTTCCGGTCGCCGCGATCAATGAGCGCCTTCGGGCGCGCGCCGCCGATCGACGTGCCGTGGTTGAGGGCCTGCTCGAGCGCCGGAGTCAGCGGCATACCTTTTTCGATACGCTCTGCGGCTTCGAGCAGTTCTTCATACGACGCCTCTGATTTGCGGCGCGGGACGTACTCTGTGGCGCTTTCCTGAAAGTCGAGTGCGCCGATCCGGTCAGAGCCGGATTCCAGGAGATAGGTCAATTCAGTGAGCCCGCGGGCTTCAGCCTCGGCCGCCCTGGCGCCGACAAGCCGGTTGATGATCACCCGGCGACCCCAGGCATCGGGCGCGCTGTCCCGAATGCAACTGGCCATCGACAGGCCGGCGCCCGGTTCGATGAGGCCGCGGCGGAGCGGGAGTTCGGGTTCGTAGATCGAGATCGCGTTCTCGCGATCGAGATAGCTGGCGCCGTAATTGAAGCGATAGGTCACGCCGCGCTGGCTGACGCGGCCGGCGACAACCGGTTCCGTCTCTCCCGGCAGCCAAATCCAGACATAGGCCTCGTCCCGCTGCTCGAGCCTAGAAGTCATCATTGACCTCCTCTCTGGACGGGCGGACGGACTTCGGCAGCAGTGTCAGCTTTTCATCGAGGCGGGCGTTGTGCATGGCGAGCGTACGCTCGTCATACTCGAACAGGCGCACACCGACGAGCGCGGCCACCTCGAAGACGGTGCCGATCTCGGGGCCGGGGGCGCCTCTTTCGATGTTGTAGAGTGTCGTGCGGCTTATGCCGGCGCGGTCCGCCAGGTCTTGTGCTGTCATGCCCCGTTCCGTGCGTCCGATACGGATCAGCTTGCCAAGTAGCGAGAGCGCCTGGCGGGTCACACGGGAGTAGCTTCTCTTGCGCTTCATTGGCGCACCTGCCTTAGTTGTCCGGTTAAATGAACTCGAAGCATTTTCGCGTTCAGCATATTGGACATCCTAGCCAGGAAGCACGATGCTGGCAAATTTGTGACCAGTTAAATGGGCATGAAGGATTTATGCGTTCATTTAGATGTACAAACTGGTCTGCCTCGATCCGGCGGCAGGCTTGCGGCGCGTACACGCGTGTTCAGCATGAGGCTCGCCCACAGGCAGTGTTGAGGGCTTCGACAGAGCGTCCCGAGATCGGCCCAATCGCTTTGCGATTAGGACCTTCCCACAGTGCCGTCAGGCCAGCCGCTTGTACCTGATCCGGTGCGGACGATCCGGGTCTTCGCCGGCGGCTTCGAGGCGCTTGCGGTGATCGGCCTCGTACTCCTGATAGTTGCCTTCGTAGGCGAGGATGTGGGTGGCGACCCGATCTAAGAACCAGCGGTCGTGGCTGATGACCAGCGCGGTGCGGATAGGAAAAATAACGTGTCTTTTTCCAACCTGCCTCAAGCATGCCCAGCGGTTCAGCAACGGTCAACGACGTTTCCCTCCGATCCATAGTGATCGGCAGGGGAAAAATCTCACGCAGCATCGGGTCGG
>REEU01000160.1 GCA_007694905.1 Gammaproteobacteria bacterium
GCAGGCCTGGGATCTCCGGACCGCCCTTCCCTTCGGGCCGTCCGGAGTCCGACTGCTGCTAGAAAATCAGCAGCAGCAGGATGATCAGCGGAATCGGCACGCCCAGAAACATCAGCAACAGTCCCTTGATCACGATCGTGTCTCCTCAGTTGTGTGGTTGTTGACCATCATGGCCGGACCAGGTGTCGCGATGCCGGCCGCCGAACGTGGCTGCCAGGCTGGCTACGAAGGCGCCGATCAGCAGTGCGACGAACATCCAGCCGAATGCCAGTGCGGTCGCTTTTGCCGCGTCTTCCATCACCCCGCGGGCGTCGTCACGCGCAGCGCTGATCTGCAGGAACACATCGTCGACCCGCTGCTCTGCTTGCTGCTGTCCGATGCCGGTATGTTGCTGAACGAGCTGTCCGAGATACTGGCGATCCCGGGCCGGCAGCTCATCGGCCACCAGGGCATAGCTGATCACCCGAACGGCCAACTCGCGGCGCTCCGCACTGAGGGGCTCGATGTCAGCACGCTCCGGACGGAACATCAGGTCGACGTGATAGGCCAGACCGCGCTCGGCCCCGGCGCCTGATGCCATGGCCATGCCGGCGCCTTCCGCTGCCGCCATGCCGACGCCGTTCTCCGTGTCCATGTCCTGATTGAGCAGGGCGCCGATCGTGGATCCGGCCAGCGCTGCCACAAGAAGCGTGGACAGGCTCCAGGTCAGGAAGCCATGGGCGGTGTCGCGGAAGAACACCTCGTCGTTGTGAACCGAGGTCCACTTCACCCGCAGCCGTCCTGCCAGGTAACCACCGAGGCCGGAGGCGATCGCATGGGTCAGGGTCAGCCAGATGATGGCGCTAATGCCGATGGCGGCGGCACCTGAGTCGATCCACGGCGACAGCACGGTGAATCCGAAAGCGCTGCCGAGCATGATGAGTATCAGCGACAGGGCGGCTGCGCCGGCCGTGCCCGCGAATACGGCGCTCCAGGAGACGCCGGATGCATCGGCACTGGAGGCGTCCGCACCGGTCGCGGCGCGCCCGGGCTGTGCGCCGTACGCGTCCGGGTGAACCGGGTCACCGTAAGACTGTGTTTGCGAAGTCATACCGTATGTCCTCGGACAGGAAGGAAACCCAGCGGCGACTCTAGCCATGGCGTGCCGTTTGATTCGGTACGTTGTCGAACACTGCGGTTGCGGCTCCAGCGGTGCGCCCCTGAGCAGATCCGATGATCGGTGTCAGGTCCAGGCACTCTGATCCTGCCTGTGCCGTGCTGTCACTTAATGGGTATATTTGCGCGCATAAAAGCAATTTAGTGCGATTAATAGGAACGATTACGCGCATTAATTTGGCCAACATTTTATGTGCTAAAATCTGCACACAAAGCTTCCATCAGCACCTAAGGCGCATCATATGGTGCATAAGATCGATTTCGAGCTGGCTTCCAGTGCCGCGATCGCGGCGGAACTGGGCCGGCGGTTGAACGAGCTTCGTCTGGCCCAGGATCTGACGCAGCAGCAGCTCGCGGAGCGGGCGGGGGTTTCGCGGCGGACGATCGTGAAGGCGGCGAACGATGGCAGCATCTCGCTGGATTCGTTCATCCGCATCATGCAGGCACTGGAGCTGACCGGGCATCTCGCAGTGCTCCTGCCGGATCCGGAAGTCCGCCCCGTGGAGCAAGTACGGCTGGGTCGCCGAAGACGCCGGGCAAGCGGTACCGGTGGCGCCGGCGACGACGCTCCGGCTCGCTGGCAGTGGGCTGACGACACGACCGGCGAGGATTCGTGAGCACGTCAGCGAAGGTGATGCTCTGGGGGCGGCAGATCGGGGCGGTGACCTGGGTGGCGGAGCGTCGCATTGGCGTATTTCAGTACACGCCCGAGTTTGCACGCTCCGGGATCGAAGTCGCGCCCCTGCGGATGCCGTTGAGCACGCTGCCCCGAGAGTTCCCGGAGCTGCCCTTTGCAACCTTCCATGGTCTGCCCGGACTGCTGGCGGATTCGCTGCCGGACAAATTCGGTCATGCGCTGATTGATGCCTGGCTGGCCCGGCAGGGGCGGACTGCCGAGTCCTTCGACCCGGTGGAGCGCCTGTGCTACGTCGGGCATCGGGGCATGGGCGCGCTCGAGTTCGAGCCGGCCCTGGCGCCTGGGTCCGTGAAACGCGACGCACCGCTGCAGATCGAAGCGCTGGTGGAACTCGCGAGCAGTGTGCTGCGGGAGCGCGAGACCCTCTCAGGCGTGATGGGCACAGACAAAGATGCAGCGGAACTGGAGGATATCCTGCGGGTCGGGACCTCTGCCGGTGGGGCGCGGGCGAAGGCCCTGGTCGCCTGGAACCGCAGCACCGGTGAGTATCGATCCGGGCAGCTTCCCTCGGCGCCTGGTTTCGAGCAATGGCTGCTGAAGTTCGACGGCGTCGACGCCAATCGGGACAAGGAGCTGGCCGATCCTCAGGGCTACGGCCGGATCGAGTATGCCTACCACCTCATGGCGCAGGCGGCCGGCATCGACATGACCGAGTGTCGTCTGCATGAAGAGGGCGGCCGGGCGCACTTCATGACCCGCCGCTTCGACCGCACCGCGGACGGCAGCCGCCTGCACATGCAGTCGCTCGGGGCGCTCGCCCACTACGACTACAACGCCGCCGGTGCCTACAGCTACGAGCAGGCGTTGCAGGTCATGCTGCGTCTGGGTCTGGATGTATCCCAGACCGAACAGCAGGTCCGGCGCACGCTGTTCAACGTGGTGGCCCGCAACCAGGACGACCACGTCAAGAACATCGCGTTCCTGATGGACAAGGCGGGCCGCTGGCGCCTCGCGCCGGCTTTCGACGTCATCTACTCGTTCAATCCCGACGGTGCGTGGACCGGGCGCCACCAGATGACCATCAACGGCCGCCGGGATGACTTCGACGTGGAGGATCTCTGTGCCATGGGCGCGGTGGGTAACGTCAAGGCGATGCGCACGCGACGCATGCTGGCTGAAGTATGCGAAGCAGTCGGTGGCTGGACGTCTTTTGCCGAGCAGGCCGGCGTGCCCGATGCCGATGCGGCGCGTATCAGGAAGACGTTTCGCGTCGATCTCGCGGCTCAAGGATAGCGCTGCTGCGATGACCGGCAACAGCTCTCGGCGCTGGGCCTGGCGGCGATGCTCTCCAGGGAGATGAGTGTGTCAGACTGCGACGCTCGGGAGTGCCGGTGCATAACTGCAGCAGCGAGGCGCGGCAGGCGGCCATCACAGAATCAGATCGGGATGAGGGTGGATGGCCGTCTGGAGTCTGCTCGATGGGTTCGGCATCTTCGTGTTCGCGTTGTCCGGCGGGCTGGCCGCGGCGCGCCGCCAGCTCGATCCCTTCGGTTTTCTGGTGCTCGCCTTTCTGCCGGCGGTGGGCGGCGGCACGCTGCGTGACCTGATCCTCGATCGCACCGTGTTCTGGATCGAAAACCCGTTACCGCTGCTGCTGGTCGTTATTGCAGCGACGCTGACCTTCTTCTTCTCGGCGCCGGTCGCCCGTCGCGAGCGGCTGCTGCGCTGGCTCGACGCGCTCGGACTCTCGGTGTTCGCCGTGCTCGGCGCGCGACGGGGCCTGATCGCAACCGGTGATCCTGTGATCGCCCTGGTGATGGGCGTGATGACGGCCGTGGTGGGTGGCCTGCTGCGCGATGTGGTCTGCAGTGAGCTGCCGCTGATTCTCCACCGGGAAATCTATGCCACTGCGGCGGTGGTGGGCGCGCTGGTCTATGTGCTGTGCGTGCACTTCGGCATGGACGGCGAGCTGGCGCTGCTGCCGGGCGCGATTGCCGCGTTTCTGCTGCGGGCTGCAGGTCTGATCAAGGGTTGGTCGCTGCCACGTCCACCGGGCGCGGCGGCCTGAGCCATCTCAGCTGGCGTCCTGTCCCGACGGCGCGGAGTGTCAGCGCTCCAGATGCGCGTCGAGTTCGTCGGCGAACTTCTCCGCCGCGGGCTCCGCCTTCTCCAGGATCTTTTCGATGCGGTTGAAGTGCAGCAGCCGAATGTCGCTGGTATCAGGTTTGACGTAGATATCCGGTTCTTCCGTTTGCATGCGCGCGGCGATGATGGACTGCTGCATGATCTCGAAGGTGCTGAACAGCAGGTCGAGGATTTCCGGTTCGTCGTCCTCGCCGGCTGAGCGGGTGCTGGAAACGTCCACAGCGACGATCAGGTCGTGGTCATCCGCAAGCAGATCGTAGGGCAGAGGATTGGACATGCCGCCATCGAGCAGCAGCTTGTCGTCCATCTTCACAGGGGAGAACAGGCCGGGGACCGCCATGCTCGCCTTGATGGCCGCAGCCAGCTCGCCTTCGGCCAGCACCACGGCCTCGCCGGTCCAGTAATCGGTGGCGACCACCAGCAACGGAATCTTCAGCTCTTCGAAGGTTTCTGCCTCGAACTTGCCGGTGATGAAGTCGATGAACCCGCCGGCGTCGAAGACACCGCCGTTGTCGAAGTCGAGTCTGAGCAGGTCCCGCAGGCGCAACTCGGAATTGCGTTTCATCAGTTTCGACAGCGCGTCCAGATTGGACCCGCTGAAGCCGTCGAAGATGTCACGAATCTCAGCTGCGCTGAGGCCTGCCGCATACATCACCCCGATGACGGCTCCGATGCTGGTCCCGGCGATTTCGTCGGGTTTGATTTCTTTGTCATCGAATACCTGCAGCACGGCAATATGGGCCAGGCCGCCTGCGCCGCCGGAGCCCAGCGCTACGCCAATGGAGGGTCCCGAGTCGGCGTCCGAGTCGCCCTCCGACTGGGCTGCAGAAGCGATCAGCACGCAGAGCAGCGTGAGGAGTCCGCAGATGAATCGATTCAAGGAAGGCTCCTGAGGCCGGGCGGCTGTGTACCGCAGGAATCCGCCACTGTAGCGGTGTGCCTCATGGCCGTCGACGTCTGTGAACCGGCGCGCTGGCGAAGTCCACCACCGCCTGATCCACGAGGGCGGCTACTATGTGGTGAAGGACGGGCCCGAGTTCAGGTTCTTTCGCGCCGATGGTCACGAGGTGCGGGCCATGCCGGCGAAGCTGATCGATGGCTTCGAGCGTGCGGAGCGGGATCTGTTTACCTGCCGCTCGGTCGAGTCCCAGGGGATCGGTTATGCACCGCGGGAATTGCCTGAACACTGCGGGCCGCCCCTTCCCCACGTCCGGCCACCGTGATCAGATGCAGTTGGGGGAGGCGGCGTTCACGTGGCGTGAGCATGCGTTTCCCATGCGCACATCGTGAATTGGCCGGAGAGCAGGGGTGGCATTGAACGCATCGAACGCGCGTCCTTCGCGATGAGTGCAACCACGGGCCCGAATCGGCCGCTGCAGTGGTACCTGACCAGCACGTCGTTCTTCCTGATCCCGGGCGGCATCCAGATGGTGCTGTTTCCCTGGCTGGTTGCCGTCTACCTGCTGGAGTCGCCGACGCGGGTCGGATTCGCCCAGATGTCCAGCCAACTGCCTCTGGTGCTGCTGATCCTGTGGGGCGGCGTCATCGGCGATCGGGTGGACCAGCGTCGGCTGCTCATCGGCCTGCAGTGCGCGCTCATCTTCCCGCCACTGATCATGGCCGTGCTGGCGGGGCTGGACATGATCCTGTATCCGGTACTGATCGCCTGGGCGCTGGTCGGCGGCACGTTCGGTGCGTTCGCGCAGCCGGCACGGGACGCGTTGCTGAACCGGGTGGCCGGTGCCGATATCCAGCGCGTGGTGACGCTGGCCATCGGCGTCCAGTTCGGTGTCCAGATCATCGGCTTCGGCATCGGTTCCACCGCGGAGTGGCTCGGGCCGATACCTGTTCTCCTCACCCAGTCCCTGCTCATGCTGATTGCGGCGCTGGCCACGGCCCGCATTCCCGTGCTGCCGCCGGCGCCGCCCCGGGAACGTGCATCGGCGCTGAAAGAGGTACTGGAAGGCCTGGCCATCGTCTGGCGTTCCGAGACCATCCGCCCCGCCGTGCTCATGACGTTCGCGGTGGGCGTGTTCTTCGCCGGAACCTACATGGTGGTGCTGCCGCTGATGGTCCGGGACCTCTATCAGGGCAGCGCCGGTGGTATCGCGCTGGTCTTCGCTGCCAACATGCTCGGTACCTGCACCACCATCGTCATCCTCATGCGTCGCGGCGGACTCGAGCGGCCCGGCCGTGCGCTGCTGCTCGGGAGCTGCGTCAGCGTCTGCATACTGTCGCTTTTGGCGCTGGAGTTGCCGCTGTGGGGATTCTACGTCGTGGTGTACCTGTGGGGCCTGTGCGGCGGCATCAGCATGACCATGTCGCGCTCCATCGTGCAGGAGGCCTCGCCGGAATCTCATCGCGCCCGGGTCATGTCGGTCTACTCCCTCGGGATCATGGGCGGCATGCCCATCGGCTCGCTGCTGCTGGGCTGGTGTGTGGGTCTCTTAGGGGCCCGTCTTGCCGTCCTCGTGCCGGTACTGGGCATGCTGTCGGTGGCGCTGCTGCTGATGGCGAAGAGCCGGCTCTGGCACGTCCGGCGCACCGTGCTCGAGCCGGCTCCGGTAGCAGCTGGATAGAGCAGGTTTTTCCCTGATCTGAGCACTGGTTCATGTTCCGAGCGGGCCTCTGCCCGAGTCGTCATGAAGGCTGCGTGCTTAACTTAAGATCACCGCATCCTGACCCCTGCGCAGATCATGGCCATGCTGCTTCCAGCGAAGACTGCCCTGCCCGTCGCGCTTGCCCTGTTCGTCCTGGCGATGACGCCGGGGAATGCCAGTGGCAAGGATGACCAGGCGGCGGCGCTGGCAGCACCGTTCGGCAGCGCCGCACGTTACTGGGAGCCCGAGGTCTATACCGCCACCCGTTTCGACGATCAGCACATGGTGGCTGCGGCAGGCATGCTGGTTCCATTTTCCCGGCAGCCTGACCGCCTCCTGTTCGCAGACGCCAGCGGCCGCCGCACCGAGTTCGAGACCTGGGAGGGCGACATCGGCTTCGGCTACCGGCGCCTGCTGGCGGAAGGGCATACCCTGGTCGGCGGCTATGGCTACCTGGACGAGGTGCGCAGCGACCTGGGCAACTCCTTTCGCCAGGTGACCGTCGGCATGGAACTGCAGGCGGAGTACTGGAGTGTCCGCGGCCAGCACTATTTCGTGGACGCGCACCGCTCCCGAGACGAGGGTGATGGCGTGACCACGGCCGACCTCTCGTCAGTCGTCGAACATGGGTTCGACGGCTGGGACGTCGAACTCGGCAGCAGGCTTCCCGTAACTGTGCGGGCTCATGAGCTCTGGGTCTACGGTGCCTACTACCAGTTCGAGGCGTCGGGTTGGGAGTCCGTTGCCGGTCCCCGTGTCCGTCTCGATTGGCGCATTCCGCTGGACTGGGCCACGGTCGGCGCCCGGCTCGGGCTGGGGTTGGAATGGAAGCGCGATGCGTCCCGCGGCGAACAGCAGATGGCCTCGATACGCTTCGTCGTGCCCATGGGCGCTGCTGCCGGTGCTGCGCATTCCTCGTTCCGGGTCAGTCACTGGAGCCGGACGCGCATGGCGGAGCCGCCGATCCGCGCCCTCGATGTCGTCACCGGCAGCCGGTCCTCGTCCTCAGGGCTCTGACGCGCGACGTTCGCCCAGCGCGGCGGTGATCACCCACGCATTGAGTCGATGGCCGCGAGTTCCTTCGCAACGGCCTGTTCCGCCTCCGCCCTGATGGACTCGTAAATCTCCAGCACCTGCTCACCGGTGGGCGTCAACGACGCCCCGCCGCGCCGGTTGCCGCCCGCGAAGGTGTCGACGAGGCGCTCCCGGAAGACGGCGTTCATGTCCTCGGTGAGGTGCCACGCTCTTGCATAGGACATGCCGAGGGTGCGGGCGGCTGCGGAGATGGAGCCCGTCTCACCGATGGCGCGGAGCAGCGCGGCTTTCCCCGGGCCGAAGCGGCCGGTCGTCAGGTCGATCCGGATACTGAGATGCGCTTCGCTTCGGGGCACAGAGCTTGGCTCCGGGTCAGCATAGGGGTCGCCGCCTTGGCGGATTCGCTCCGTTGACGGTGAGCGACCGTGGGAATATCTTTCCGCTATATCTAACTGAATATAACGGTTCACGGAATGCTTCGTCACGTCGTCGTCGCCGGCCGGTTCGATCACGGGACGTGCTGGATCACGCGAGGTGATGTGAAGCAGGCCTGGAGCATTCCATGACCTCGAACCTGTCCTGCCGGGCGGCGTTGGTCGTTGTTGCCGCGGCGCTGCTGGCGGTTGTCTCGATCTCGAGTCTGGCGCGGGATGCTCCCGTCATCGCCGCGGCGTCCGATCTGCAATTCGCCGTTACCGAGATCGCAGAAGCGTTTCGGGCCGATACGGGTCACGCGGTGCGGCTGGCGTTTGGTTCGACCGGCAACTTCGCCCGCCAGATCCGCGCAGGCGCGCCGTTTCAGGTGTTCATGGCCGCGGATGAGACCTTCGTCGCAGACCTGCACGCCGATGGCCTGACTCAGGGCGAAGGCGACCTCTACGGGATCGGCCGCATCGTCATCATGGTGCCCCACGGGTCGCCCCTGGAGCCGGACGGCACCCTCGACGATCTGGCAGCCATGCTCACGGCGGGTCGGATCAAGCGCTTCGCCATCGCCAATCCCGATCACGCCCCTTACGGGATGCGCGCCCGCGAAGCGCTCATCACCAAAGGCATCTGGCGTGACCTGCAACCGATGATGGTCGTCGGCGAGAACGTCAGTCAGGCGGCGCAGTTCGCGCTTTCGGGCAATGCAGAGGGCGGCATCATCGCTTACTCGCTGGCGCTCGCGCCCCGTCTCGACGCACGGGGAACCCATGCGCTGATCCCGGAGGCGTGGCATGAACCCCTGCGCCAGCGCATGGTTCTGCTGAAGGATGCAGGGCCGGTGGCCAAGGCGTTCTACGCTTACATGAACGAGCCCGCGGCGCGCGCGATCATGGACCGCTACGGCTTCGTCCTCCCGGAAGGCGACTGACCCGTGGATTGGACGGCACTGTGGTTGTCGTTGCGACTGGCGGGGTGGACGGTGGTCTTCCTCCTGCCGATCGCCGTGTTCGCAGGCCGCTTCCTGGCCTACCGCCGTTTCGGCGGCAAGGGACTCATCGAGGCGCTGGTGATGCTGCCGCTGGTGCTGCCGCCAACGGTCTTCGGGTTCTATCTGCTGCTGGCATTCGGGGCTCAGTCGCCGCTGGGGCAGTTCTGGATCGCCACGTTCGGCCATCAACTCGTATTCAGTTTCCAGGGCCTCGTGGTCGCCTCGATCATCTTCAACCTGCCCTTTGCCATTCAGCCCGCCCAGCGCGGATTCGAAGCGGTGCCGTCCGATGTGCGTGAGGCCGCTTCCTGTTGTGGCATGTCGCCCTTGCGCAGTCTCTGGCGAGTCGAGCTTCCGCTGGCATGGCCGGGGCTGGTGACGGCCATGGTGCTGACCTTTGCCCATACCCTGGGGGAATTCGGCATCGTCCTGATGGTCGGCGGCTCGATCCCGGGCGAGACGAAGACCATCGCGATTTCGATCTATGACAGCGTTCAGGGTTTCGACGACCGGGGTGCAGCGACGATGTCGGCGGTGCTCGTGGCGATTTCGCTGTTCACGATTGCCGTGACCTACTGGCTGTCGTCCCGCGTCGGGCGGAGGCTCGGCTGATGGCGCTTGCGGTCATGGCGAAGGCGGCCACGCCCATTCCCCTGGATCTGGCGTTCCGGGTTGAGCCCGGGGAACTGCTGGCACTCGTGGGGCATTCCGGCTCCGGCAAGACCACGCTGCTGCGCACCATTGCAGGGCTGTGGCGGCCCGAGGTGGCTCGCGTACAGGTGAACGGCAGGACCTGGCTGGACACGGGTGCCAGGGTGGACCTGCCGCCCCATCAGCGCCGCGTTGGCGTGGTGTTCCAGAACTACGCGCTGTTTCCACACATGACCGCCGCGCAGAACGTGGCCAGCGCCATGGACCACATGTCCGGGGCCGAGCGGACGCGGGAGGCCGAACGCCTGCTAGAGCTGGTCAATCTGCATGGTCTGGCCGGACGCAAACCGGCCCAGCTCTCGGGTGGCGAACAGCAGCGTGTGGCCGTAGCACGGGCGCTGGCCCGTCGCCCCGAAGCCTTGCTGCTCGATGAGCCGTTCTCGGCGGTGGACCGCGCCACGCGGGAAAAGCTCTACGCCGAGATCATCGCCCTGCGCGCGCATCTGTCCATGCCGGTGGTGCTGGTCACCCACGACATGAATGAGGCGCAGCTCCTGGCCGACCGCATGGTGGTGATCGACGCCGGCCGGATGGTGGCAGAAGGGCCCACCGGCTCCGTGATGTCCGACCCGGATGCGCTGCGCGCCATGGGCATCCGCGAGGCCGCGGCGATGGTGCCCGCGACCATCGCCAGCCATGACCCGGACGGCATGACCCAGCTGGCCACCAGCGCCGGGACGTTGTGGTTACCGCAGGTGGAGGGCGCACCAGGTAGCAGCGTTCGGGTCAGGATCATGGCGCACGAGGTGATCCTCTCCCGCACCCGACCCGAAGGTCTATCGGCGCAGAACATCCTTCCGGTGAAGGTGATCGACCTGCAGTCCGGGGGCGGCCCGGCCGTCATGGTGCGCTTGGCCTTCGGCGAAGACATGATTCTCGCCCGCGTGACCCGTCGTGCGGCCGAGGCACTGAGCCTGCAGCCCGACGATCACATCTACGCCGTCTTGAAATCCATGTCCGTGGCCCGCGACCACGTCGCCGCTGGGAATGTTGCTTGAAATTGGTGGAGGCGGCGGGAATTGAACTGATCCGCATGCGGCCGTGTCCGTTCGGACGCGGGCTCGCTGTTTGCGGAAAGCCCTGCTCAGAGGGCTATCTTGGGTTTGGTGGAGGCGGCGGGAATCGAACCCGCGTCCGCCAGCATTCAGCCTTCGGCTCTACACGCTTAGTCTCGTTATTTCGTTTAACCCGATCAGCGCCAACGGACAGGCTCTGAGAGGGCGATCCCGATTGGTTTTAGCGGCTTGGCTCCGGGCGAAGCCTCCCCGCGATCCTGTGTTTAGCGACCTCGAGGATTCACCCACAGGCAGGTGGCACCAAGAGGCTCACAGCTTATTAGGCTGCGAGAGCGTAGTTGTCGTCGTTGGCAACTATATTGGTTGTAGGCTTTGATTTACGAGAGTGTCTACCCTCTCGGCATGCACCTAGGGCCTCCTCACCGACGTCGAATCCAGGTCGCCCCCGGAAACGGGTGCCGCCCGAAGGCCGGGGCGGCCAATAAGCTTAACATGTGGGCAGATGGACAGGTATCAAGGGGCAAGGCTCGGCCCGTCCGGCTGCGCTCTCTCATGGAACAAAACGTAAAGCATTGATGTTGCACGGCGTTTGCTAGTGTCAGTGGGAGCGAAAGTCGCTGGGCCGCATAGGCCCGAAGGGTCGGCTTTGCGATCGCGGACTGCCGCCGGGTTCGGGCGTGACGCAGATCGCGACGCCCGCTTTGCGGACGTCAGCTCCCACTGAGGCCTCGCGTACATCACCGTTGTTCCTTCCGCGGCAGCGTGGACGAACGTTCGTAGCGAACTCACACAAGGCTGCGGCGTTGTCAGGCGCTGTGCTTCAGCAGACGTTCCTTCTCGCGGGCCCAGTCCTTTTCCTTGCTGTCCTGGCGCTTGTCGTGCTGCTTCTTGCCCTTGGCAAGGCCGATCTCGCATTTCACGTGCGGGCCTTTCCAGTACAGCGCGGTGGCCACGCAGGTGTAGCCCTTCGCTGAGGTGGCGCCGAACACGCGGGCGATCTCGTCCCTGTTCAGCAGCAGCTTGCGGACGCGCTTGGGGTCCACCAGATCGTGGGTCGAGGCGGTCTGCAGGGGCGTGAAGTGGGCGCCGTGCAGCCACGCTTCGCCGTTGTGGATCTGCACGAAGCTGTCCACCAGCTGCGCCTTGCCCGCGCGCAGGCTCTTCACTTCCCAGCCTTCGAGGACCAGGCCCGCCTCGTAGCGCTCGTCGATGTGGTAGTCGAACTTCGCGCGTCGATTCAGGGCGATGGTGTTCTGGCCGGACTTGTTCGCTTGTTTGCTCATCAGCTCATTATAGGGGCGCGGGCCGGTGAAACCCATGAGCGGCGAGCAGCGCTCCCTTGAGAGGCCCCAACAAAAACCGCACAATCGCGCGGATTCCGGCGCGGGGGCGCCGTCTCAAGGGCGCCGCGCGGCGCCCGCTTGCCGACGAGGAAACGAGCCCATGGCGCTAGGCGGGGAGACCTCCCGACACGGGATGTGGAGCAGCCGCTGGATGTTCATCCTGGCTGCAGCGGGATCGGCCGTTGGGCTCGGCAACATCTGGCGCTTTCCCTTCATCGCCGGCGACAACGGCGGTGGTGCCTTCATCCTCGTCTACCTGCTGTGCATCTTTCTCATCGGCATCCCGATCATGATGGCCGAGGTGCTCATGGGCCGGGAGGTCCGCTCGAGCCCCATCAACACGCTGCGCAAACTGGTTACGGTCTCCAAGGCCAGTCCCGCCTGGGTGCTCATCGGCTGGATGGGGGTCGCGGCCGGTTTCTTCATCCTGTCGTTCTATGCGGTCATCGCCGGCTGGGCCATGGACTACGTCCTGGTCACCGCTCGGGGCACCTTTGAGGGCGTGACGGCGACTACTGCCGCGGCGACGTTCAACACGTTTCTGGAGTCGCCGCTGCAGCTTATGCTCTGGCAGACCCTGTTCATGATCATCACCGTGTGGATCGTGGCGCGCGGGGTGTCCGGGGGGCTGGAGCTCGCAATCCGCGTCTTCATGCCGCTGCTGTTCGTGCTGCTGGTGTTGCTGCTCGGCTATTCGGTGACCACGGGTGGTTTCGGTGAAGCGGCTGCGTTCATGTTCCGCTTCGAGTGGGAGCGGATGGGCGTCGAAGGTGTGCTCGCCGCCATGGGGCAGGCGTTCTTCACGCTCAGTCTCGGCATGGGCGCGATCATGGCTTACGGCGCCTACCTGCCGAGTCAGGCGTCGGTGCCGGGAACCGTCACCATCATCGCCCTGCTCGACACGGTGGTGGCCATTGCCGCCGGGCTGGTGATTTTCTCCATCGTGTTCGCCAACGGGCTGGAGCCTGGGCAGGGGCCTGGGCTGATGTTCATCACCTTGCCGCTGGCGTTCGGGCAGATGCCCTTGGGGACACTGTTCGGCACCGTATTCTTCGTGCTGGTGAGCTTTGCGGCGATCACCTCTGCCATCTCTTTGCTGGAGCCGGCGTTGGCCTTCCTGGTGGAGGAATACAATGCGGTTCGTTCCCGGGTGGCGATCAGTCTTGGCGTGATCACCTGGGTCCTCGGGCTCGGCACCGTGTTCTCGTTCAATATCTGGGCGGACGTTCATCTGATCGGTGAGCGCACGTTCTTCGACCTGCTGGACTTCCTCACCAACAACATCATGCTGCCGCTGGGCGGTCTGCTCATCGGCCTGTTCGTGGGCTGGGTGCTGCCGCGGAAACTGATCGCTGAGCAGCTGCAACTCTCGCCGGCGGTGCTCGAGATCTGGCTGGTGCTGGTGCGGTACATGGCGCCCATCGGCGTGGCGACGGTGTTCATCTACACGCTGTATCGCGCGGCGATGGGTTGACCCCGCTCGGTGCCGAAGATTGCACGCAGTGCCCTGGTGCCGTTCTCCGCGCAGGCGATGTTCGATCTGGTGAACGACGTCGAGCGCTACCCTGAGTTCCTGCCCTGGTGTGCGTCCGCCGAGGTGCAGTCGCGATCGACCGACGAGGTGGTGGCGACGCTGGAGATCCGCCGCGCGGGCTTGCGTCATCGCTTCACCACCCGCAATGCGCTGTCACCACCTGAGTGCGTGTCGTTGGAACTGGTGGACGGTCCCTTCGAGCGTTTCGAAGGCGCGTGGCAGTTCTCGCCGCTGGCCACGGAGGCCTGCAAAGTGGCGCTCGACCTGGACTTCGAATACGCCGGGCGCATCATTCGTGCCGCACTCGGCCCGGTGTTCAACCGCTCCGCGGACACCCTGGTGGATGCGT